>CAMJHX010000064.1 GCA_946405655.1 uncultured Clostridia bacterium | reverse complement strand
CGTCCTTGGAATCGGTGACGGTGTCGCCGGTCTTCCAGTCCATCTTGCCGATGGCCACGATGTCGCCGCAGCAGGCTTCCTTGACCTCGGTGTTCTTCTTGCCGCACATGGTGTACATGCGGCCGAGCTTGTCGGTGCTGCCGGCGCGCACGTTGCGCAGGCTGAGATCGGAGGTGACCTTGCCGGCCATGACCTTGATGAAGGAGTACTTGCCGAACTGATCGGAGATCGTCTTGAAGACGAACGCGGCCACAGGCGCCTCGGGCTTGCACTCCTCGTCGGCCGGGGTGGGAACGTAGTCCACGATGGCCTGCATGAGGGCTTCGGTGCCGATGCCGCTGAGAGCAGCGCCCGCGAAGACGGGGATGAAGTCGCGGCTCAGCACGCCGAGACGGATGCCCTTGACGGCCTCTTCCTCGGTGAGATCCATCTCTTCCAGGAACTTCTCCATGAGCTCCTCATCGGAGACGGAGGCGGCCTCAAGCAGTTCCATGCGCAGATCGTCGACCTTGCCGGCGTCCGCTGCGGGAACGGCGACCTTCTCGGTCTTCTTGCCGTTCGTCACATAAGCTACGTTGTGCACCAGATCGATCACGCCGGCGCCGTCGCTCGTGGGGATGGTCACGGGGCAGACGGTGTTGCCGTACTTCTCACGCAGAGCGGCGAGAACGGCGTCAAAGTCGCTGTGCTCCTCGTCGATCTTGGAGATGTAGAACATGGTCGGCTTGCCGGCGGCCTTCAGCGTTTTCCAGCTGCGCTCAGCGCCGACGGAGATGCCGTCCTTCGCGCTGCAGAAGATCACGCCGACCTCGGCCGCGCGCAGAGCGCAGGCGACCTCGCCCGCAAAGTCAAAGAAGCCGGGGCAGTCGAGAACGTTGATCTTGCAGCCGCCGAAATTCACCGGAGCGATGCCGGTGGAAATGGTGATCTGACGCTTGATCTCTTCGGCGTCGTAGTCGCAGACGGTGTTGCCGTCCGCCGTTCTGCCCTGGCGGTCGATCGCGCCGGTCAGGAAGAGCATGCTCTCAGCCAAAGTGGTTTTTCCGGTTCCGCCATGGCCCAGGAAGGCCACGTTGCGGATGTTCTTGGTTTCGTAGCTCATGAATGTACCTCTCCTTGTATTGATATCGATCGTGAAATTACACAATAACGGACGATCAGAACGTCCAATTATTTATTATAACTGAGGAATGCGCCTCTGTCAATGAATTCCGTCAGCGCTTGATGAAATAGCAGACCAGCGGAACGATCAGCGCCGCAATCAGCTCATACACCGCCAGATGGAACGCGCTGCCCGTAGCAAACAGACCCATGCTGCACAGCCAGAACATGGCGATCACGCCGATCACCAGCAGCGCGAGCGAGGCGACGAGCCCGGCGTTCACATAGCGGCAGAGCTGTCTGCCGGTCTTCGTGATGGTCAAAAGCGCAGCCAGACCCGTGCGCGTGACGACGCCGCAGATCGGATCCTCCTCGCCGAGATCCGGCTCAGAGAGCGCATAGCGCTGGCGGAAGGGCGGGAAATCAAAGCCGTCGGCCTGCGTGCGGAATTTCTGCTTGAGCAGGCTCGGGGCAATGTTCGGGTCGCGCACGGCGAAGACCGGGCGCTCAGAACTCTTGAGCAGATATTTCAGCGCGTTCTGCACGCTTCGCGCTGCGTGATAGCGCACGGGGAAGCTGCCGCAGAGCTCGTTGTTGATGGCCACAAAGAGCGTTGTGTGATCCTCAATGTCCGGGCGGGAGGCGTTGATGCCCTTCAGCCGCATGAACTCCGAGGTGCCGAGGAGCACCTCCTCGTCGTTGATCGAGCCGGACATGCCGCCGGCGGAATCGCACCGGAAATCCTCCACGCGGAACAGTGGGTAGTTATAGCCGCTCAGCAGCTCCACGAACGCCGGCGTCAGGCAGCAGCCGGAGGCGTTGATGAGGCTCGCGGCGCATGCCACGACCTTCGCCTCGCTCATGCCCTGCAGGAACGACGGGTCGGAGATGGAGATTGTGTTCGGGGAGAAAAGATCCCGATCCGTCACGACGAAGCGGCGGCTGCGGCTGATGTCGCCCGCGCCGGACCAGCCCGCGATGGCGAGACCCTTCGGCTGCAGGAAGGCGGCAAGGCTCTTGAACGGAACCGTATAGCAGACAATTGCTGCGAGCGGCGCCGCAGCGGAAAAGACCGCGGCGAAGATGTGCCCCGTGTTCTTCAAATTGCCGTTGAGCGCAACGGCGAGCAGACTCATGATCGCGCAGAGGGCGATCAGATAGGGCGTCAGCACCGCGAAGACCACGGCGTCCGGCCCCGGCTCCTCCGCGCGGTAGACAAACCCGTCGGCGGAGCATTTGGATTTCGTGAGGGTAATGCCGTCGTAATAGTCATTCAGACCGGCAGTGAGCACGCCCGGCTCCTTCGAGCGTGAGAGGACGTGGAACGTCAGCCCGAAGCCTCGCGCGCGGCAGAAGCTGCTGTAAAGCAGGAAGGTCACCGCGAATGCGCTTACCACGCAGTAGGGAAGCCCCTGCTCGAGCGTGTTGAACACCGCGGCAAGCACGCCGTCGGCGAGCGAAAAAACGCAGCCGAGAAAAACCAGCGATTCAATGCCCGGGCGCTTGTGGCGGAAGCCTGCGAGACCCGCGGCCACCACATCGAGCCCGATGAGCATCGCCGTCAGCTGCAGGATGATGCACATGATGGCCATCACGCGCGGAGAATTTTTAAGCAGTCCCATCACCGGGAGACCCGAGCAGAGATAGAGCAGCACAAGGCTCACGAGCAGGGCGAGACGGCTGCGCGTCTGCAGATCCGCTTCCTTGGCGGCGTAATAGCGGTGTGCCGCGCGGGCGGTCGGCTCGGGTCCGAGATCCTCTTCCGCGAGATCGGCGGCCTTTTTCTCCTCGCGCCGCTCCCGCATGCGCAGGGTGATCGCGGCGAGCCTGCCCATGATCGGGCGGATGACCGCCTGCTCGAAGCTCTGGCGCTCCACCTCCTCGTAGCCGTCGTCCTCCGCAGTCTCGTCCCAATCCTCTTCAGGTGCGGGAACATCCGGCTCCGGCGCCTGACTGAAGAAAGAATCCGAAGCTTCCTCGTCGATGAAATCTTCTTCCGGCAGCGCATCGGCGTAAGCGGTCTCGCCGTCGCCGATCTCCTGCGCCCAGATTTTCGCTTCCTCCTCCGGAAGCTCCACGCTCAGATCCTCGCCGAAGGTCTCCGCCACAGCCTGAAATACCTGCGTCGGCTGCGCCGGATCGATCGGCGTCTCATCCTCCGCAGTCTCCGGGAAGAAAACCTCTTCCTCCGGGGCGGGTTCGTCCTCTGCGGGTTCTTCCTCCTCCGGCGCGAGCACCTCGGCAAAGCGCCGGGCAAAATCCCGGAGTCTGGAGAGGGGCTTCTCCGGCTCCGCGGCCTCAAAAATCTCGGTCGGCTCGTCGATGTAGTCCGTCTGATCCGGCTCCGGCTCCTGTCCGCGCGGATGGTAGGCGCGCACGTCGTCCTCCGGCTCCGGCTCGGGCTCTGCCCGGATCTCCGCAAGGATCTCATCGAGCTCCTCGCTGTGCATGCCCGTGAGAATGTTCTCCGGCTCAGCCGCTTCAAAGAGATCTTCCTCGAACACTTCCTCCGGCTCCGGCTCTGGCTCCGGTTCGGGTTCCGGCTCCTCAAATGAGAGCAGCTCTTCCGGCGTCAGAAGATCCTCGGGACCGGCGTCGATCAGCTCGGCCTCGGCGACTTTGGAGAGAAAGGCAGCCTCCGGCAGAGGGGTGTCCTCCGGCGTTTCCGGATCAAAGCCCCGATATTCTTCCAGAATGGATTCCAGTGTGAGATCGTATTCCGTGTCGTGCTCCATTGGAACCATGTTCGTCACTCCTTTGCGGCTCAGCCTCTCTGCCGCAGAATCTCGTACATCAGTACTGCCGCCGCAGCGGAGGCGTTCAGGGAAGAGATCTTCCCCTTCAGCGGAATGCTGATGGTAAAATCACAATGCTCTCTCACAAGACGGCTCATACCGTCGCCCTCCGAGCCGATCACGAGCGCGATCGGGCCGGTGAGATCCGTTTTCCACAGCGGGCTTGCGCCCTCTGCCGCCGTGCCGTAGATCCACAGCCCGGCCTTCTTGAGCTCCTCCATCGCTGCCGTCAGGTTTGGCACGCGCGCGATGGCCATGTGTTCCACAGCGCCGGCTGCGGCCTTGTCCACCACGGCGGTGAGTCCCGCGCTTCTGCGCTTCGGAATCACCACGCCGTGCGCGCCGACGCATTCCGCGCTGCGGATGATCGCGCCGAGGTTGTGCGGATCGGAGATCTCATCGCACACGACGACGAACGGAGCCTCTCCGCGCGCTTCCGCGATGGCGAGAATGTCCTGCACCGTGCAGTATTCCTTCACCGCGCAGACCGCCACTACGCCCTGATGCGCTCTCGTCTGGCTCATCTGATCGAGCTTGCGCCGATCGGTCTCCACGACCACGACGCCCTGGCTTCTCGCTTTGGAGGCAATGTGACCCAGCGTCTGGTCCACCTCGCCCTTGGCGATGTAAATCTTGTCAATGGCCCGCCCGGCGCGCAGCGCCTCAATGACGGCGTTGCGTCCTTCAATGCGGTCCTCCGCCCATTTCTGTTCGTCCATAACTGCTCCTTCTTCAATTTCTAATCATACACGCAATACTATACCACAGCTTTTGGCAAGAGAAAAGCACCAATCGCGCGGAAATTTCATAAATTTAAAGGACAACTTTCAAAAACAGGTGGACTTTGACAACAAATGCGAGTAAAATAGTTCTATTCTGTATTCGGAGGGAATCTCTGTGAGAAAACTCATGAACCGGATCGACCGGTTCTGCTATGCCCATCCGCGCTTCGGCATTCCGCGTCTGATGCTGTGGATCGTGCTGGCGAACGCGGCGGTCTGGCTTTTGATGATGATGGACACGACGGGGCTGGCCTTCAGCCGCCTCTGCTTTGACGCGAACGCCATTCTGCACGGGCAGATCTGGCGCGCCGTCACGTTCCTTTTCGTCAGCAATTCAAGCAGCATTCTGTTCTTTGCCGTCGAGATGTATTTCTATTACTGGATCGGCTCTGCGCTGGAGCACCAGTGGGGAACCGGACGCTTCACGATCTATTATCTCATCGGTTGGGCGCTCACGGTCATCGTCGGCCTCGTTTTCGGCATGGGAGGCGGGCTCACGGCGACGTATCTGAACCTCTCGCTGTTTTTCGCCTTCGCCACGCTCTATCCCGATCTGCAGGTGCTGCTGTTCTTCATCCTGCCGATCAAGGTCAAGTGGCTCGCGTTCGTGGATGCCGCGCTCTTTGCCTATGCCGTCGTCACCGGCGGTTGGCCGCTTCTGCTCGTGCCGATCGTCGCGGTGGTGAATTACCTCATCTTCTGCGGCGACTGGCTGTTTGACTTTTTCCGCCCCGCGCGGGTGCAGCAGCGCAAAAAGACCGTCGACTTCAAGCGCGAGGCCGTGCGCATCAAGCGCGATCAGGAGCGCAAGCCCTTCCGCCACCGCTGTGAGGTCTGCGGACGCACGGACGCCGATTTCCCGGAGCTGGAGTTTCGCTATTGCTCCCGCTGCGCGGGCTATCACTGCTACTGCGCCGATCATATTGCAAACCACGTGCACATCACCGATCAATGAAAGATAAAAGGAACGTATCGTCTATGAAAGCATCCAAGACGCCTGTCAAATATAATCTCGGCATCCCGGTCTCCAAGCTCGTGCAGTATATCATCTTCGGCCTTCTGTGCGTCGTGCTGCTCGTCGTCGAGATCCGCTATCACCACGCCAAGCCCGGCGAGGCGGCCATCGCCAAAGAGGAGGCCGAGCAGGCGGAGGCTGTCAAAAGCTTTGAGGCGTATTCCACCGCGCAGACCGCGCCGGGGAATCTCATCAGCGAGCAGACCGTCATCGTAAACGGCGAGGAGGTTGAGAACTATGAAAGCCCCTACGCCATGGACTTTGGCCGCCCGGAGGACTACTTCGCCCTGCCCGGGATCGCCGCCTTCCGCGGAAATAACTACCGAAACGGCGCGTCCTACGGCACCGCGAATGTGACCGACGGCGAGGCGAACATCGTCTGGCAGAAGGAGACCTCCGCGCTGCAGGCGCCGGACGGCAATGTCTGGACCGGCAGCGGCTGGACCGGTCAGCCCCTGATCGCCCAGTGGACGCTCGAGCAGCGTCAGGGTTTTTCCTACATGTACGACTGGGCGAAGAATCAGGAGACGCTCACCGAGGTCATTTATGCCACGATGGACGGCTATGTCTATTTCCTCGAGCTCGAAACCGGCAAGGCCACGCGCGATCCGCTCTTCCTCGGCTTCACGTTCAAGGGAGCGGGCTCGCTCGATCCGCGCGGCTGGCCGATCCTCTATGTCGGCGCGGGCTATGCCAGCGACCGCGGTCCCGGCCGTGTGCTCGTCGTGAACCTCTCGGACGGCACGATCATGTATGAATTCGGTGCGGGAGACGGCTTTGCCTTTCGCAACTGGAGCACCTATGACGCCTCCGCACTCTATTACGCCGAGGGCGATTCGCTGATCTATCCGGGCGAGAACGGCATTCTCTACATCGTGCAGCTCAATTCCAGCTACGATCCGGAGACCGGCGTCGTCGGCGTCTATCCCGACGAGCCCATCCGCTGG
Organism: uncultured Clostridia bacterium; assembly: GCA_946405655.1. Taxonomy (GTDB): domain Bacteria; phylum Bacillota; class Clostridia; order Oscillospirales; family Oscillospiraceae; genus CAG-103. Next base: position 725 of record CAMJHX010000064.1, on the reverse strand, counting down.
CGCTATAACGGCGTGCGCACCGGCGATAAATTCTGGGTCGGCGTCGAGGCCTCGCCCGTTATCTGGACGCATTATCTCTACATGGCCGACAACGGCGGCAACCTCATGTGCATGGATCTGCGCACGCTGAAGCTCGTCTGGGTGCAGGATGTGCTGGACGATACCAACTGCACGCCGGTGCTCGAGTGCGAGGACGATCATCCGTACCTCTACATCAGCACCTCCTTCCACGCAGGCTGGCGCGCGGCGGAAAACTCCACCGCCACGATCCCCGTCTGGAAGATCGACGCGCTCAGCGGCGAGGTCGTCTGGCAGCATGACTACACCTGCTATACGCAGTCCGGCGTCTCCGGCGGCGTGCAGGGTACGATCGCGCTCGGCAAGAACGATCTGAAGGATCTTGTGTTCGTGCCGGTCTCCCGCTGCGGCGACCAGGCGAGCGCGGGCGTCCTCGCGGCGCTCAATAAGAAAACCGGCGAGACCGTATGGGAATTCCCGACTGTCATCTACAGCTGGTCGTCGCCCGTCGATTTCTATGACGAAAACGGCAAGGGCTACCTGATCTACTGCACCTCCGGCGGCTTCCTCTATCTCCTCGACGGCGCCACCGGCGAAAAGCTCGCGGGCATCGACCTCGACGGCAATATCGAGGCCTCCGCCGCCATGTTCAACGACATGGTCGTCGTCGGTCACCGGAGCCAGAAGATCTTCGGCATCCGGATTTC
>CAMJHX010000063.1 GCA_946405655.1 uncultured Clostridia bacterium | reverse complement strand
CATCACCATGAACCTGGAGAACCAGGAGTGGGCCACCTTCCTGAACACCCGTAAGGCCGGCGATTACTCCATCGCCCGCAACGGCTGGGTTGCTGACTATAACGACCCCATCTGCTTCCTGGATATGTGGACCACCGCTTCCGGCAACAATGACGTGCAGTTCGGCAAGGGCGAGCACGCCGACGTCGCCAACTACAGCCTCGACCTGACCCCCTTCGGTCTGGACACCAAGGTTGAGAACGGCACCTGGGCTGAGACCTATGATGTGCTCATCTCCGCCATCAAGTCCTGCACCGATCCCGAGACCCGCTTCGCCATGATGCATGTCGCTGAGGATATGCTCATGGAGACCGGCTGCATCTGCCCGATCTACTACTACACGGATCTCTTCATGATCAGCTCCAACGTGGACGGCTTCTTCTCCAACCCGCTCGGCTACAAGTACTTCATGTACACCACCGTCGAGTAAGAAAAGATCCCATAAAACCCTCAGGGACTGCCGCATTTGCGGCAGTCCCTTTGGTTTAGTTTTTTGATTAACAAAACCGATGAAAACCATCACTTTTTTTGATGCTAGTCAAAAAATGGATTGTGACAAAGGTGGCTATTCGTCAGTTCTGGACGAAGTGTCGATTTTTAAAGTGTTAATTTTTGTACAATCCGTTTAAAAACAGGCAAAATTTGTTCATAACGCCGTATTGCAATCGCTTTCACATTTTTATATAATGGAGTCAAGCTGGACGGCTTATACGCCGTACAAATTGAGTCTAAGGGAGCGATACCATGCAGCAGCTTGACATGAAGGTCATTGACGAGATTCTGGAGCGTCATAATTACGACAAATCCATGATCATCGCCATCATGCAGGACGTACAGGAAGTCTATCGCTATTTGCCTCAGGAAGCCCTGGAGCATATCGCGGCGAAGATCGGTATGAGCGAGTCAGACCTCTTCGGTGTGGCGACGTTCTACGGCAACTTCTCCCTGGATGCGAAGGGCAAGTATGTCCTCAAGGTATGTCGGGGCACGGCATGCCATGTCCGCAAATCCGCTGATGTGCTCCAGGCCCTGCAGGAGGCCACGGGTCTGTCGGAGAAGAAGTCCATTTCGGACGACGGATTGTTCACCATCGAGATCGTATCCTGCCTGGGTGCGTGCGGCCTCTCTCCGGTGGTTATGGTGAACGACACGGTCCACGCCACTATGACGCCGGAAAAGGCCAAGGATCTGGTGGCGGATCTCAGAGAGGAGGCCTGAGAAGATGAGACAAAGACTCGCATCGCTTTCCGAGTTCCGCGCCCTGCAGCAGGCCTGCATGGCGGCGCGCGAAGCGGAAAAGCGGAAAATCCTCGTCTGCTGCGGTACCGGCTGCGTCGCCGGCGGCAACCTGAACGTGTATCAGGCGCTGAAGGACCGCATGGACGCGCTGGGCGTTGCCTGCGAGGTCGCGCTCAATGACAACCATGGCGGCGACGCCATCGGTCTGAAGAAGTCCGGCTGCCACGGCTTCTGCGAAAAGGGCCCGCTGGTTCGCATCGAGCCGGAAGGCTGGCTCTACACCAAGGTCTCCGTCGATGACGTCGACGAGATCATCCAGAAGACCATCCTCGGCGGCGAATTCATCGACCGTCTCGGCTACCAGGGCAAGGACGGCGTCTGCAAGCGTCAGGAGGACATCCCGTTCTACAAGCTCCAGACCCGCCGCGTGCTCGAGCACTGCGGCCACATCGACGCTGAGTCCGTTGAGGAATATCTCTCCATCGGCGGCTACGAGGCGCTCACCAAGGCGCTCTTCGAGCTCTCCGGCGATGAGGTCATCAAGGAAGTCTCCGATTCCGGTCTGCGCGGCCGCGGCGGCGCCGGCTTCCCCACGGGTAAAAAGTGGGCGCAGGTCGCAGCGCATACCGAGGAGCCCGTCAAGTACATCGTCTGCAACGGCGACGAGGGCGACCCCGGCGCGTTCATGGACCGCTCCTGCATGGAAGGCGACCCCCACAAGGTCATCGAGGGTATGATCATCGCGGGCGTGGCCACCGGCTCGACCGAGGGCGTCATCTACGTCCGCGCCGAGTATCCGATGGCGGTCAAGCGTCTGAAGATCGCCATGGAGCAGGCCGCCGAGCTCGGCATCCTGGGCGACGATATCCTCGGCTCCGGCAAGAGCTTCCACCTCCGCATCAGCAAGGGCGCCGGCGCGTTCGTCTGCGGCGAGGGCTCTGCCATGACCGCCTCCATCGAGGGTCACCGCGGCATGCCCCGCACGAAGCCGCCTCGCTCCGTCGATAAGGGCCTGTTTGAAAAGCCCACCTGCCTCAACAACGTTGAGACCTTTGCCAACGTCCCCGATATCATCAAGAAGGGCGCCGAGTGGTTCCGCTCCGTCGGCACCGAGGGCAGCTCCGGCACGAAGGCGTTCGCCCTCACCGGCAACGTGAACAACACCGGCCTCATCGAGGTCCCCATGGGCACCACGATGCGCGAGGTCGTCTTCGACATCGGCGGCGGCATCAAGAACGACAAGGAATTCAAGGCCGTGCAGATCGGCGGCCCCTCCGGCGGCTGCCTCACGAAGGATCATCTCGATCTCCCGCTCGACTTTGACTCCCTCAAGTCGGTCGGCGCGATCATCGGCTCCGGCGGCCTCGTCGTCATGGACGAGAGCTCCTGCATGGTCAACATCGCGCAGTTCTTCATGAACTTCATCTGCGAGGAATCCTGCGGCAAATGTACGCCGTGCCGCGAGGGTACCACCCGCATGAACGACATTCTCACCCGCATCACCCAGGGCAACGGCCGCATGGACGACATCGGCCAGCTCAAGAAGCTCGCGAGAATGATTCAGAAATCCTCGCTCTGCGGCCTCGGCAAGACGGCGCCGAACCCGGTGCTCTCCACGCTGCAGAACTTTGAGGACGAATATGTGGAGCACATCCGGGATAAGCGCTGCCGCTGCGGCGTGTGCAAGGACCTGGCCCAGTTCGTCATCACCGACAAGTGCATCGGCTGCACCAAGTGCGCCCGCAACTGCCCGGTCGGTGCGATCACGGGTACCGTCCGCCAGAAGCACACCATCGACACTTCCAAGTGCATCAAGTGCGGCGCGTGCAAGGCCAACTGCCCGGTCGGCGCCATCAAGGAGGGTTAAGACATGGCGGAAAAGAAAATGTTTATCGACGGCGTGGAATGTCCGTTCACCAATGAGCGCAACGTGCTCGAGGTGGCCCGCGCAAACGGCATCGACATTCCCTCGCTGTGCTACTGCGAAAATCTCTCCATCTATGGCGGCTGCCGCATCTGCATGGTCGAAAACGAGCGCGGCGGCATGGACGCTGCCTGCTCCATGCAGCCGAAGGATGGCCTGAAGGTCTTCACGCACACCGAACAGGTCATTGCGAGCCGCCGCACCACGCTGGAGCTTCTGCTCGGCAGCCACCGCGCCGAGTGCACCACCTGCGATCAGTCCGGCAGGTGCAAGCTGCAGGCCTATGCCCAGCGCTACGATGTGCACGAGCAGGTCTATTCCGACAATACCTACAGCCGCGAGCGTCTGGACGTGTCCAGCCCCTGCATCACGCGCGATCCGTCCAAGTGCATCCTCTGCGGTCTCTGCGTGCGTATGTGCGCCGAGGTGCAGAATGTCGGCGCCATCAACTTCAACAACCGCGGCAAGAAGGCGTTTGTCGCCCCCGGCTTCGGCAAGATGCTCTCCGAGACGAAGTGCGTCGGCTGCGGTCAGTGCGCCGCCGTCTGTCCGACGGGTGCCATCACCATCAACAATCAGGTTCGCCAGTTCTGGCCGATGCTGCACGATAAGAATAAGCGCGTCGTCGTCCAGTTCGCGCCGTCCGTCCGTGTCGGCCTCGCCGAGGAATTCGGCATGCCCGCCGACACCGCCGTCACCGGCAAGCTCGTCACCGCGCTCCGTCGCCTCGGCGCCGACGTCGTGTACGATACGAACCTCACCGCCGACCTCACGATCATGGAGGAGTCCGCCGAGTTCTTCGAGAAGCTCGAGCGCGGCGACAAGCTCCCCATGTTCACCTCCTGCTGCCCCGGCTGGATCCAGCACGTGGAGAAGTCCCACCCGAACCTCATGCCGCAGGTCTCCACCGCGGGCTCCCCGATGGAGATGTTCGGCGCGCTGATCCGTCAGCAGTTCAAGGGCGAGGACGTCTACTCCGTCGCCATCATGCCCTGCACGGCGAAGAAGTTCGAGGCTGCCCGCCCCGAGCTCGAGAAGGACGGCGAGCGTCTGATCGACCTCGTCATCACCACGCAGGAGCTGGCGCATATGATCAAGGAAGCCGGCATCGACTTCAAGAACCTGCCTGACTCCGATCCCGATGATCCGCTCGGCGATTACACCGGCGCGGGCGTCATCTTCGGCGTCACCGGCGGCGTCACCGAAGCCGTCATCCGCCGCGTCCTCGGCGACGCGAGCCCCGGCACCATCCAGACCATCGCCGAGTGCGGCGTCCGCGGTCTCGAGGGCATCAAGGCCTTCGAGGTCACCGCCGGCGACACCACGCTCCGCATCGCGGTCGCGAACGGTCTCGGCAATGCCGATAAGCTCATCGCCAAGGTCGAGAGCGGGGAAGAGTTCTTCCACTTCATCGAGGTCATGGCCTGCCCGAACGGCTGCATCGGCGGCGGCGGTCAGCCGCCCGCATCCAATGCGCGCAAGGCCGAGCGCTTCCAGGCGATCTTCAAGGAAGACGACCGCCTCGAGCTCAAGATCCCGCAGCAGAACCCGGCTCTGGACTACATCTACGACGAGCTCATGAAGGGCCGCGCCCACGAGCTGCTGCACATCCACTATCCGCTCCACGGCGATCACCACTAAATAAACGCAAAACAAAAGCCCGGCTTAGGCCGGGCTTTTGTTTTGCGTTTGTGTTCAGTTAAACAATTTTGGACTTACAAATTTGTCCTCGCTGATGCAGTGGCCGTTTTCGTACTTCACCGTCACGTAGTACGTCTTTCCGCCGTCCGCGACCTTCACGTAGCAAACCCCGTCATCGTCAAATTTGTCCGTGATCTCAATCTTCTGGTTGTGGTAGTAAACCCACACGCTGCCGTCGTCGAGATATTCCACATCCGGCATGTCGAGCTGCTCGCGGATTTCCTCCTCCGTCACGTCGCGCTCGCGGCCGAAGATGTCGAACGCCTTGCCGCCGCCGAATTCCTCGTGCTCCACGCCGTTTTCGTCCGTGTAGGTCAGCGAATATTCGCCGGCCTCCACGTTCAGCGTAGCGTCCGTCTGATCGCCGTGCACCCAGATCTGGATCGTCCGCTGAATCCCGCCGATGTCGGCGGCATAAGCCGTCGCCGCGAGCGCCAGCACCAGAATCACCGCCGCGCAGACGATTGCGGCGCGGGGGAGATAACGTTTCCTCGACTGCTTCATTTCGGTTCCCTCCATGTTCCACTGTCGGGAGGGATGGAGCGTCGAAAACGCTCTCTGATATCGTTCATGATTCGTCATCGTTCCATTCCTCCTGTAAGGCGTTTTTCAGGAGCATGCGGCCCCGACTCAGCTGACTTTTCACCGTTCCCGGCCTGCGGCCGAGCAGCGCGGCGATTTCCTCCACGCCATATCCCTCGTAGTAATGCAGATGAATTACCACGCGGTATTTCTCCGGCAGTGCCATCACCGCGCGAAACAGCTCCGAATCCTCCGGCGCTTCAAATTCCAGCGTCTCCATGTAATCCTCCAGCGCGGTCGTGTTCCTGCGCCAGAAGCTGCCGCTCAGATCCTTCGCCCGGTTGATCGCCACGCGCAGCAGCCATGCCTTCAGATGCGCTTCGCTCTCAAACTCATCGTTTCGCGTGTGATAGCGCAAAAACGTGTCCTGCGTCGCATCGTCCGCGTCGGTCGGGTCGCGCGTTATGCTGAACGCCGATGCATATACCCGGTCTGCGTATCGCCGAAAGGCTTCATCAGTGCTAAGTCGCATTTGCCAGCTCCTTTTTCGTATCGGAAGGTCCCTTCATCTAGTATACGACTCAGATCGGAAAAAGGTTGCGTTTTTTCTTTTTTTTTGGCTCGTCCTCCAGCGCGAACATCGCCAGCAGCCCAACCAGAAACAGCACAATCAGAAACATGGTTTTTTCCTCCTTTGAATCTCTTTGATCCGAGTTTACGAAAAAACCTGTCCAAAAATCTTCTCTCTGATGCTTTCCAAGCGTCCGAAGTTCTGCTATAATAGTAAAAAAACAGGAAGGGGTGCTGTTATGGCGGCAGGACGGAATCAACGCCTGAAGCTGCTCATCCTCGCGGACATGTTCCAGCGCGAGACGGACGAGACCCACGGCCTCACCGTGCCGGAGCTCATCGAGCGCCTCGAGCGCCGGGATGTCACCGTCGAGCGCAAAACGCTCTACCGTGATCTCGAGGAGCTCAAGGCGTTCGGCTATGATATCATTTCGCAGCAGGATGGGCGGCAGGTGCGCTACCACCTCGTCAGCCGCACGTTCGAGCTGCCGGAGCTGAAGCTTCTCGTCGACGCGGTGCAGTCGTCCAAATTCATCACCGAGCGCAAATCCCGCGAGCTGATCGAAAAGCTCGAGGGTCTCGTCAGCCGCCACGATGCGCGCTATCTCCACCGCCAGGTGCTGCTCACCGGCCGCGTCAAAACCGCGAACGAGCAGATCTATTATAATGTCGACCGCCTGCACGAGGCGATCGGCGACAACGTGCAGGTGCGCTTTCATTATTTCCGCTGGACGCGCGAGGGCAAAAAAGCCCTCCGGCGCGACGGCGCGTGGTATCAGGTCAGCCCCTGGGCGCTGCTCTGGGACGATGAGAACTACTATCTCGCCGCCTTCGATGCGCGCGACGGCGTCATCAAGCACTTCCGCGTCGATAAGATGCTCGATCTCGAGTGCCTCAAGGATCCCCGCCTCGGCGAGGACGTCTGGGGCAGCCGCACCGCCGCGAGCTATACCCGCGCCGTCTTCGGCATGCACGGCGGCGAGCCCGTTCGCGTCACGCTCGAGGGCGAAAACGACATGGCCGGCGTCCTCATCGACCGCTTCGGGCAGGATCTGATCCTCGCTCCGCTGGGCGCCGACCGCTTCACCGCGCAGGTCGAGGTTGTGCCGAGCCCCCATTTCCTCGGCTGGATCATCGCCCTCGACGGCGTCAAGATCACCGGCTCGGAGTCTGTCGTCGACCGCATGCGGGAAGTTGCCCGCAACCTCGCGGAGCAGTACCTTTAATTTTCGGGAGCAGCAAAAAAGATTGTCATTCTGAGCGGAGCGAAGCGGAGTCGAAGAATCTCGGCAGCGCAGTTGGTCAGACGCTGTGGGTTCTCTCCGGCTGCCAAGCCAAGATCCTTCGACTGCGCGCTGACGCGCTCCGCTCAGGATGACA
>CAMJHX010000062.1 GCA_946405655.1 uncultured Clostridia bacterium | reverse complement strand
TATCTGGAGATGGACGTCTCGCAGACGCAGCCGCTCGACAGCTTCCCGGATTCCGGCGCTGTCTCCGACTGGGCGCAGGACGCGATGCAGTGGGGCGTGGCGGTAAAGCTGATCTCCGGCGTGGCAACGCAGGGCGGCGCGATCCTGCAGCCGCAGGGCAGCGCAACCCGCGCGCAGATCGCGAAGGTCATTTTGAATTTCTTTGAGAACGTATACGCAGAATAAAAAACGGGGCTGCCTCCAATCGAGGCAGCCCCAAAATGATATGATTAAAACGGATATTCGCCGGTGAAGTAGCCGATGAGGAAGTCTCTCGCGAGACTGCCGGGCTTGATGTTTGCCTTGGCCTCCTCCACGGTGAACCAGCGCCAGGAGTCGACCTCGTAATTCGGGTGCGCGTCGTGCTCCGCCACGGTCACGGTGAAGTTCAGCATCAGCGTGTTTGTCGGCGCAAAATAATGGCTGTGGTTAAAATGCACGCTCGTGACGGTCAGTCCCATTTCCTCCATGACCTCGCGCGCGGCGGCGTGCTCGGCGTCCTCGCCCTGATTGACGTAGCCCGCAACGAGCACGTAAAACGGTCGGTTGTACTGCTGGATCAGGATGACCCGATCCTTCGCCTCGTTCATCACGATCATGCTGCAGGCGGTGTTGAACACCGGCCAGCGAAAGGCTTCGCACTGCTCACAGTATGGAACGTCCTTTTCCTCCTGCGGATGATATTTCAGCTGCAGCTTTGCGCCGCACTGCATGCAATAGTTCATTTCCATCTTTAGTCCTCCAGCTTGAACCCGGGGAAGTATTTCTCCACAAACGGCACGCTCTCCACCTGAAAGACCCGCCCGCGCAGGTACTCCAGAATGCCGGCGTCGGTAGGGAAAGTGAACTCCAGCTTGTAGCTGTAGAGATTCTGCCCCTTCTCGCCGTAGGCGTGGTTCACGCGCTCCTTGCCGTATTTCCCGTCGCCGAGCAGCGGCCAGCCCGCGTCCGCCATCTGCGCGCGGATCTGGTGCGTCCGCCCGGTGAGCAGGCGGCATTCCACGAGACTGAGCGCGCCCTTCGTCTTGAGCGTGCGGTATTCGGTCACGGCGGTCTTGGCGCCGGGCTGACTCTGCTTTTTCACATAGACCTGATTCTTTGCCGCGTCCTTGAACAGATAGCCCTCCAGCCGGCCTTCGGCGGGATGCGGCTTTCCGTGCACGGCGCAGAGGTAATATTTCTCGATCTCCCGGTCCTTGATCTTCTGGTTCAGAATGCGCAGCGTCTCGGCGTTCTTGGCGGCGATGACGATGCCGCCGGTGTTGCGGTCGATGCGGTTGCAGAGCGCCGGAGCGAAGCTGTTCTCCGCCTTCGGATCCCATTCGCCGGTGATGCGCAGATGCGCCTGAATGTTCGCGATCAGCGTATCCCAGCTCCAGTCGCCCGCGCTGTGGCAGAGAACGCCCGGCTTCTTGTCCGCGAGCAGGACGTTCTCGTCCTCGTAGACGATTGAGAGCCGCGGCGTCGCGATTTTAAGATGCGCGTTGTGCTCGGCGGGCTTTTCAAAGAATTCGTCGTTGATATAGAGCGTGAGTTCGTCCCCCGCGGCGACGCGGGTGTCGCGCTTGGCGCCCTTGCCGTTGAGCTTGATGCGCTTGAGACGGATGTATTTCTGCAGCAGCGACTCCGGCAGCAGCGGCACGGCCTTGCCGACAAAGCGGTCCAGCCGCTGTCCGGCGTCGTTTTTTCCGACAGTGATGGTTTTCATGCGTTTTGCGTCAACTCCAGTGTGATTTCGCGGATGGCTCTCTCCGCTTCGGGCACGTCGGTTCGGTTCGTCAGCCAGCAGACGACGAAGGGGGAATCGCTGTATACGATGCCGACGTCGTTTGTGATGCCGTTGTCCTCGCCGGTTTTGTGCGCGCAGGGGATGCTCTTCGGCAGATAGCCGCGGATCTTGTGCTTGATCTGCTGACGAAGCAGAACGTCCTCCATATAAGCGCTGACGGCTTCATTTACGAAGGTGCGGCAGTAGATCTGCTCGAGCAGAAGCCCCATATCCTTCGGCGTCACGCGGTTTTCCAGCCCGCGCGCGGATGCCTCCGCGTCAAAGAGATACCGCTCGATGCGGCTTTTCTCCAGCCCCATGCGGCGGAACTCCTCGTTGAATGTCTCCATGCCGAAGCGGCGGATCAGAAGATTCGTCGCGGTATTGTCGGAGAGCGTGATCATCAGCTTGCACAGCGTCTCGATATCCACCTCCATCGGCGTGGGAAAGAACTGCAGCGCACCGCAGGAGGGGAACTTGTCCGCCTCCGTGAAGGTCAACTTTTCCTGCAGATCCGCGCCGCCCTCCGCGTGCCATTTCTGAATGGCGGCGAACATCGGCAGCTTGATGACGCTGGCAGATTCGAAGAGGTCGTTTTCATGCAGCGAGAAGAACTCGCCGGTGGATAAATTCTTGTAATAAAAGCCGATCTGACCGGGAAGCTCGTTCAGCCGTTCTAGAATCCTGTTGTGATCCATGAAGCTCATCCTTTCCAAAAGACAGTGACATCATAAAAAATCCGATCCGATTTGTCAATGCAAATCGGATCGGAACGTTTATGCTTTTTTCTTTTTCGGAGCGGGTTTCTTTGCCTTGGATGCGGCCGGTTTCTTCTTGGCGCTGCCTTTCTTCGGCGGCTCCGGCTTTTTGGAGAGCTCCCGGATGAGTCCGAGCACCAGAATGCCCATCGCGATGATCAGCGCCCAGCTGCCCCAATGCATGAGAAGGAGATAGCGCATCTTGAGATAGGCATGGTAACCGAGTCCGGAGGCAAACTCGCACAGCAGCGCCAGCGGCATCAGCGGCAGCACCGCGCAGCCGAGCGCGAGAGAGAACATGTCCGCGCCAAAGAAATACCGGTCGTGCATGTGCGGCAGGAAGAAGGGGATCGCCACCGCAAGCAGCACCGTGCCCATCAAAAGCGCGAGATCCGAAGCGGTTTTTCGTTTCCAGTAGAAAACGACCGCCAGCATCGCGATCACAAGCGCCGCGGCCAGAATGCCGAACTGCCCCGCCTCGGTGGGATTTGCAACGTTGCGGAAGAAAGCGAACACGGAAGGGGAGTTGTAGTTGAGCCCGTCGCCGATGCTGCCGGTTTCCTGCAGCCCGACGGTCAGCGCATCCCAGAGTCCGCGCCCTGCAATCACTGCGGGGAGAACGAGAATCACGTTGATGATCGGAAATGCCAGAAGGTGCTTCCACTGGATTTTTCCGCGCAGCAGAAACAGCAGCAGCGCCGGAATGAAAAAGACGGCCTGCAGCTTGAAGGCGAAGCATGCGCCCATCGCTGTCACGCAAAGCCAGGGACGATCCTCCAGCGCCATCGCAATGCTCATCACCGCGAATGCAACGTAGATGCTGTCGCACTGCCCCCAGAGCGCGCCGTTGAGGACAACCGTCGGCCAGAGCAGCACGAGGAAAAACGCGAGCAGCTGCCGTTCGGCGCTCTTGGCGAAGTGCCCGGCGATGCGCATGACGCCCCAGGCGAGGATGACGTCGAAAAAAATGCTCAGAAGCTTGATCAGATAGAGATCCTTCACCGCGGACTGGCTGAACAGCGCAAGGAAGGTGAGATACGGCACATTATAGTTTCCGACGCTCTCCTTCAGCGCGGTCAGACCACCGTTTTGCCGGAAATAGTCGACCCACACGGCAAGAAAATTCTGATAATCCAGCGTCTCATAATCCAGACAGACGCCGCGCAGAACGAAGGCAAGCGCGAGCAGTCCGGCCGATAAAAGCACATGCCACGGCTTTTTGAGCACGCCGGACAGCTGCAGCAAAGCCAGCGCCAGCACAGTCTCCGCAATCAGCAGAAGATACACGGTGATATCCAAACTCGTTCCTCCCGGAAAAAGAAAAGCGGAGAAGCTCGCTCCTCCGCCAAAATTCTTTAAAAATCTCTTGACAAGCAAGCGCTCGAAATGATAAAATAACTTGCTATGTCCGCGAACAGGGCGCATGCTATTCCACCCTGATCTTGGCTTAATTGTACAGGATGACGCGGAAAAATGCAACAGGACATCGGGAATTTGTATCAACGCTTCCCGGCGTTCAAAAAATGTAGTCAAATATCAATCCAACATAGAAGGAGATGTATGCAGTGCCGAAGGAAGTAACTTACGGAAAAACAAAACGTATGAGCTTCGCGCGCCACGAAGAGATCCAGGCTATGCCGAACCTGCTGGAGATCCAGAAGAACTCCTACAAATGGTTCCTCGAGCAGGGATTGCATGACGTATTCCGGGATGTGGACGTCGTTACGGACTATTCCGGCAATCTGGAGCTGCGCTTCGTGGACTATTCCATGGCCGAGAAGCCGAAGTACACCGAAGAGGAGTGCAAGGCTCGCGACACGACCTATGCCGCCCGTCTGGGCGTCCGGGTGCAGCTGCGCAACAAGGCGACGGATGAGTTCAAGGAGAGCGAGGTCTACATGGGCGATTTCCCGCTCATGACTCCGAGCGGCACGTTTATCATCAACGGCGCCGAGCGTGTCATCGTTTCTCAGATCGTCCGCAGCCCCGGTGTGTACTATGATAAGCGCACCGATAAGGCGTACAATTCCAACTACGGCACCACGGTCATCCCTTACCACGGCGCATGGCTGGAGTATGAGACGGATCTGAACGACATCTTCTACTGCCGTATCGACAAGAACCGCAAGCTGCCCATCACCTGGTTCCTGAAGGCCATGGGTCAGTATAAGGAAGAGGATCCGAGCACCTGGCTCAGCTGCATCCCCAGCGTGATCACCGGCGTTCAGACCGACGAACAGATTCGTGAGCTGTTCGCCAACGATGAGCGCATCGTCGCCACGCTTGAGAAGAACCCGGATGTGTCCCGCGAGGACGCGCTGCTGGAGATCTACCGCAAGCTTCGCCCCGGCGATCCTCCCACGGTGGAGAGCTCCGAGAGCCTGCTGCACGGTCTGTTCTTCGACGCCCGCCGCTACAACATCTCCGCGGTCGGCCGTTATAAGTTCAATAAGAAGCTCGCGCTGCGCGCCCGCATCACCGGCTTTACGCTGGCGGAGCCCGTGGCCGATCCCTTCACCGGCGAGATCCTGTTCGACGCCGGCCACAACCTCACGCGTGAGGATGCCCAGCAGATCGAGGACGCCGGCGTTGTCAGCGTCTGGCTCGATGTGGAGGGCAAGCGCGTCCACGTGTTCTCCAACGGTATGGTGGACATGTCCCGCTTCGTCGATTTCGATCCGAAGGAGATCGGCGTGAAGGAGAAGGTCCGCGGCATCATCCTGCGTCAGCTTCTCGAGCAGTATCAGGGCGAGGAGCTCAAGGAAGCGATCGAGCAGAACATGGATCTGCTCATTCCCAAGCACATCATCGTGGATGATATGTTCGCCTCTGTCAACTATCTCTGCTGCCTCGCGCACGGCGTGGGCGAGCCGGATGACATCGACCATCTCGGCAACCGCCGCGTCCGCAGCGTGGGCGAGCTGCTGCAGAACCAGTTCCGCATCGGCTTCAGCCGCATGGAGCGCGTGATTCGCGAGCGTATGACCCTGCAGGATCTCGACGTTGTCACGCCGCAGAGCCTCATCAACATCCGTCCCGTCACCGCGGCGATCAAGGAGTTCTTCGGCTCCAGCCCGCTGAGCCAGTTCATGGATCAGACGAACCCCCTCGCCGAGCTGACGCACAAGCGCCGCATGTCGGCTCTCGGCCCCGGCGGTCTGAGCCGTGAGCGCGCAAACTTCGACGTCCGCGACGTGCACTACAGTCACTACGGCCGCATGTGCCCGATCGAGACGCCGGAAGGTCCGAACATCGGTCTGATCAGCTATCTCGCGTCCTACGCCCGCGTGAACGAGTACGGCTTCCTCGTGACGCCGTTCCGCCGCGTGGAGAAGGGCACCTGCTTCGTCACGGACGAGGTCGAATATATGACCGCGGACGTCGAAGATCAGTATATCGTTGCGCAGGCAAGCGAGCCGCTCGATGAGAACGGCTGCCTGCAGAACCAGCGTATTACCTGCCGTCACAGAGACGAGATCATCGAGGTCGACCGCAGCCGCGTCGACTATATCGATATCAGCCCCCGCATGATGGTCTCCATCGCGACCGCCATGATCCCGTTCCTTGAGAACGACGACGCGAACCGTGCTCTGATGGGCGCAAACATGCAGCGTCAGGCGGTTCCCCTCATGGTCACCGAGGCGCCGATCGTCGCCACCGGCATCGAGCATAAGCTCTGCGTCGACTCCGGCGTGGTCGTTCTGGCCGAAGGCCCCGGCACCGTGCTTTCCGTTTCCGCTACCAACGTCAAGGTCAAGTATGATTCCGGCGAGATCAAGGATCATGCGCTGATCAAGTTTGCCCGCTCCAACCAGGGCACCTGCAACAACCAGCGCCCGATCGTCAAGGTTGGCGACCGCGTGGAAGAGGGCGACGTGCTGGCCGACGGTCCCGCCACCAGCCAGGGCGAGATTTCCCTCGGCAAGAACCTGCTCGTCGGCTTCATGACCTGGGAAGGCTACAACTACGAGGACGCCGTTCTCATCAACGAGCGTCTGGTCATGGAGGATGTCTATACCTCCATTCATATCGAAGAGTTCGAGTGCGACGCGCGCGACACGAAGCTCGGTCCTGAGGAGATCACCCGTGATATCCCCGGCGTGGGCGACGATGCGCTCAAGTATCTCGACGACCGCGGCATCATCTGCATCGGCGCAGAGGTGCGCAGCGGTGATATCCTGGTCGGCAAGGTCACCCCGAAGGGCGAGACCGATCTGACCGCAGAGGAGCGTCTGCTCCGCGCCATCTTCGGCGAGAAGGCCCGCGAGGTCCGCGATACCTCGCTCAAGGTCCCGCACGGCGAGAGCGGCATCGTTGTCGACGTCAAGGTCTTCACCCGCGAGAACAGCGACGAGATGGGCCCCGGCGTCAATCAGGTCGTCCGCGTCTATATTGCGCAGAAGCGCAAGATCTCCGTCGGCGATAAGATGGCCGGCCGCCACGGCAACAAGGGCGTCGTCTCCCGCATTCTCCCGCGTGAGGATATGCCCTATCTGCCCGACGGTACGCCGCTGGATATCGTTCTGAATCCGCTGGGCGTTCCGTCCCGTATGAACATCGGTCAGATGCTCGAGGTGCACCTCGGCTATGCTGCGCAGGCGCTCGGCTGGAAGGTCGCCACGCCCGTCTTCAACGGCGCGAACGAGGAGACCATCCGCGAGACGCTGCGTCTTGCCAATCTCCGCGAGGACGGCAAGAGCGCGCTCTACGACGGACGCACCGGCGAAAAGTTTGACAACGACGTCACGGTCGGCTGGGTTTACTTCCTGAAGCTGCACCACCTCGTCGACGATAAGATCCACGCTCGTTCCACCGGCCCCTACAGCCTGGTTACGCAGCAGCCT
>CAMJHX010000061.1 GCA_946405655.1 uncultured Clostridia bacterium | reverse complement strand
ATACTCCGGCAGCGGCGCGGCAGGATTGAATTGTTCGCCCCAGGGGGTGAGCATGTCGGATGACCTCCTTGCGTGAGGGGAAAGTTCAATTAGGAGTTAGGAGTTAGGAATTAGGAATTAGGAATTTTCCGAGTTTGTCATTCTGAGCGGAGCACGAAGTGCTTAAGTCGAAGAATCTTGGCAGCGCAGATGGATAGAGGCTGCAGGTTCTCTCTTGCTGCGGTGCCAAGATCCTTCGACAAGCTCAGGATGACAAAACAGGTTCTGCGCAGCAACCGACTGTCAATTCCTAATTCCTAATTCCTCATTCCTAACTTTCTTATTCTACCCGATTTTGCGGTCTTTGTTAACCCTCTATTTTGATTTTCAACAAAATAATACATCATGCCGCAAAAGGAGACAACTGCTTGCGAAACTGCTGAAAAATTGGCAAAAACGATTGAAAATGCTCACGTTTTGGCAGCTTTGTTAATATTTAAATTAGTGCAAAGCTTTGTTTTTGGTGGACTTGTGAATGCGGTTGTGATAGAATATCTTAGTCATAAAATAGAGAGGTGATGCAAATGCCCTTTAAGTATCATGGCGGAGTTCATCCGAACTACATGAAGGCGCCGGACGTTCCGGTGATCTCCATTACGCCGCCGCCGCAGGTCATCGTGCCCATGGCGCAGCACATCGGTGCGCCGTGCAAGCCGATCGTCGCGGTGGGCGACTATGTGACGATGGGCCAGAAGATCGGCGACAATCCCGCGCCGGTTTCCGCCCCGATTCATTCGCCCGTGTCCGGCAAGGTCATCGCCATCGAGCCGAGACCCCATCCCCTTGGGGACAACATCCCGGCCGTGGTAATCGAAAATGACTATCAGGACACCCCATGTACCGATCTGGCCCCGCTGACCGAGGCGGAGCTGCAGGATCAGGAAGCCATTCTCACGCGCATTCGCGAAGCCGGCATCGTCGGCATGGGCGGCGCCATGTTCCCCACCGCGTTCAAGATCCGCGGCGGTCTCGGCAAGGTCGACACGCTCATCATCAACGGCGCCGAGTGCGAGCCGTACCTCAACGGCGACCACTGGACCATGCGTCTGCATCCGGAAGAGCTCTTAAAGGGCATTCAGCTTGCCCGCATCGCCTCCGGTCTCGACAAGGCCTACTACGGCATCGAGAAGAACAAGCAGGACGCGATCGATCTGCTCAACTCCAAGAACCCCGCGCAGTACGGCGTGGAGATCGTGCCCGAGGAGGTCAAGTACCCCCAGGGCGGTGAGAAGCTGCAGATTAAGGCCATCACGAACCGCGAGGTCAAGCCCGGCGGTCTGCCGGCGGGCGTCGGCTGCAACGTCATCAGCACGCAGACGGCTTATGCCATCTACCGCGCCTGCTATGAGGGCGTTCCCTGCTTCCAGCGTACGCTCACGATGGGCGGCAGCGCGCTCGGCAAGAGCGTGAACGCCACGGTGCGCGTCGGCACCCCGATCCGCTACATGGTCGAGCAGGTCGGCGGCTTCGTCAAGGAGCCCCGCAAGATCGTGCTCGGCGGCCCGATGATGGGTCTCATCTGCTCGAACATCGACGCGGTGAACATCAAGGGCACCGCGGGTCTGCTGTTCTTCACCGAGGAAGAGGACCGCAACGTCGAGAATCCGACGTGCATCCACTGCGGCCAGTGCCTGCAGGTCTGCCCGATGAAGCTCGAGCCCGTCTACATGTACAAGTACTTCCAGAAGCGTGACTTCGAGAAGATGCAGAAGTACCACATCCTCGACTGCATCGAGTGCGGCTGCTGCTCCTACAACTGCCCGGGCAGACTGCCGCTGACGCACACCTTCAAAACCGCGAAGCTCCTCTTCGCCGCCCGCGCCGCCGAGGAAAAGGCCCGCGCCGAGGCCGCCGCGAAGGAAGCCGAAGCGAAAAAGGAGGCTGAAGCCAAATGACAAGAAAAGAATATACGTTTGACGCCGGCTATCAGCCTCAGGTCCGCGCTCCGCGCGGCACGTCGAACATCATGCTCGATGTGATCATCGCCCTGATCCCTGCCATCTGCGTCGGCGTCTGGCAGTTCGGCTTCAAGGCCCTGATCCCCGTCTGCACGAGCGTGCTCTCCTGCGTGTTCTTCGAGTGGGCTTACCGCAAGCTCCTGCATAAGCACGCCACGATCGGCGATCTCTCCGCCGTCGTCACGGGTCTGCTCCTCGCCATGACCCTTCCCGCCAACGCTCCGTTCTGGCTGCCGATCATCGGCGCGTTCTTCGCGATCGTGTTCGTCAAGCAGCTCTACGGCGGCATCGGCACCAACTTCCTGAACCCCGCGCTCGCGGGCCGCGCCTTCCTGTTTGCGTCCTACGCCATGCTCATGACCCGCTGGACCACCCCCAACGGTCTGAAGGCCTCTGTCGACGCGATCACGATGGCCACCCCGCTCAGCTCCATGAAGGCGGGCGTCGCCCTGCCCGAGTACTTCACCGTTGCCGACATGTTCATCGGCCGGATGCCCGGCTGCTTCGGTGAGATCAGCGCGGCCGCGCTTCTGCTCGGCGGCATCTACCTCATCTGCCGCAAGGTCATCACCTGGCACATCCCCGTCGCCTTCATCGGCACGGTCGCCGTGCTCAGCCTGATCTTCGGCGGCGGCAGCGAGTACAGCCACGTCGACTGGATGGTCTACAACCTCCTCTCCGGCGGTCTGATGCTCGGCGCCATCTTCATGGCCACCGATTACTCCACCAGCCCCACGGGCTTCAACGCCCGCCTGATCTACGGCGCGGGCTGCGGCATCCTCACGGTCGTCATCCGTCGCTTCGGCGGTTACCCGGAGGGCGTCAGCTTCGCGATCCTGATCATGAACTGCTGCGCGTGGTTCCTCGATCAGCTCACGCAGCGCCGCCAGTTCGGCGTCACGCGTGAAGACGTGAAGGCAAAGAAGGCAGCCGCCAAGGCAGCCAAGAAAGAAGCAAAGGAGGCGGCAGCACAATGACGGAAACCAAACAGTCCGGCGGCGGCCAGATCCTCAAGCTCGCTCTGGTTCTGCTCGCGGTCGCCGCGGTCATCGCGCTGGTTCTCGGCGTGGTGAACGAAATCACCAGGGGCCCCATCGAGCAGTACCTGAACGGCAAGCGCGACGCCGCTTACGCCATGGTCATGCCCGGCGACGGCAACACCTATGAAGAGATCGACGCCGGCTCCTACGCCAACGATCCCTCCAACTCCATCACCAAGCTCTCCGCCGCGAAGGACGCAAACGGCAACGACATCGGCTACGTCGCCGAGACCACCTTCTCCGGCGCGCAGGGCATGATCACGATGGTCATCGGTCTGGACAATGACCTCACCTGCACCGGCATCGGCGTGACCGAGCACTCCGAGACCTCCGGCCTCGGCGCCAAGGCTGCCGATCCCACCGATCCCTTCCCGCAGAGCATGGTCGGTCTGACCGACGGCGCGAAGCTCTCGAAGGACGGCGGCTCCGTGTCCGCCATCTCCGGCGCGACGCTCACCAGCCGCGCGGTCGTCACCGAGATCCAGACGGTCATCGACGCCGTCAAATCGCTGTAAAGGAGGCCGGACATGAATATCAAACAGCAATTCAAAGAGGGCCTTATTACCAACAACCCCGTGCTCGTGCAGCTGCTCGGCATGTGCGCCACCATGGCCATCACGACGAGCCTCTTCAACGGCATCGGCATGGGCTTCTCGGTCCTGATCATTCTGACGTGCTGCAACGTCGTCATCTCCCTGATCCGTAAGATCATCCCGAACGATATCCGCCTCGCGATCTTCGTGCTCGTCATCGCCGGCTTCGTCACGATCGTCGACCTCATGCTGCAGGCGTTCATCCCCGCGCTGAGCGAAAGCCTCGGCGTGTTCATCCCCCTGATCGTCGTCAACTGCATCATCATCGGCCGCGCGGAGGCCTTCTGCCAGAAGAATCCCGTCGGCGCGAGCTTCTTCGACGGCATCTTCCAGGGTCTGGGCTACACCTGCGTGCTGATCTGCATGTGCGTGATCCGCGAGTTCCTCGGCAAGGGCTCCTTCGGCTCCGGCATCTTCAACACCACCAACGGCATCGGCACCGGCTCCGGCATCCACATCTTCCCGAGTGAATACGGCGCGCTGGTTCTCACGCTCCCGATCGGCGGCTTCATCACGCTGGGCTGCCTGATCGCGCTGATGCAGTATGTGCTCAAGAAGAGCGAAAAGAAAAAGGAAGCGAAAGAGAAGGAGGGTGCTAACGTATGAATGCCAACGCAACCATCATTGAGATCGTACTGAGTGCCATCTTCATCAACAACTTCATCTTCTCGCAGTTCCTCGGCTGCTGCCCGTTCCTCGGCTGCTCGTCCAAGATCGACACCGCCGCCGGCATGGGTCTCGCGGTCATCTTCGTCATGGGTCTCGCCTCCGCGATCTGCTGGATCGTGAATGAGTACATCCTCGTCACGCTCCACCTCGAGTTCCTGCAGACCATCGCCTACATCCTGGTCATCGCCGTGCTCGTGCAGTTCGTCGAGATGTTCCTGAAGAAATCCGTTCCCTCCCTGTATTCGGCGCTCGGCATCTACCTGCCGCTGATCACCACCAACTGCGCGGTGCTCGGCGTCGTCCTGCTGAACACCCAGTACAGCTTCAACTTCCTGCAGAGCGTGGTCTACGGCGTCACCGGCGGCGCGGGCTTCATGCTCGCCATCTGCCTGATGGCCACCGTGCGCGAGAAGATCGAGTTTGCGGACTATCCCGAGAGCTTCAACGGTTTCCCGATCGCTCTCGTCACCGCCGGCCTGATCGCCCTCGCGTTCATGGGCTTCTCCGGCATGAAGATCGTCTAAGGAGGGCCGGAAATGAACTTTACCAACATTCTCATCGCCATCGCCGTGCTCGGCGCCATGGGCGCGATCTTCGGCGCGGCTCTGGCCTTCGCGGCCAAGATCTTCCATGTCGAGGTCGACCCCAGAGAGGCCGCCATCCGTGAATGTCTCGCGGGCGCCAACTGCGGCGGCTGCGGCTTCCCCGGCTGCGACGGTTATGCCAAGGCGGTCGCCGAGGGCAAGGCTCCCACGAACAAGTGCGTCGCGGGCGGCGCGGAGTGCGCTGCCAAGGTCGCCGAGATCATGGGCGTCTCCGCCGGCGCCGGCGAAAAGATGGTCGCCTTCGTGCCCTGCTCCGGCTGCTCCGATGTGGCGGTGCCTCGCTTCGAGTACACCGGTCCCAAGGACTGCCAGGCCGCCATGCTCTTCGGCGGCAAGAGCAACAAGGAGTGCACCTTCGCCTGCATCGGTCTCGGCAACTGCGAGCGCGCCTGCAAGTTCGACGCCATGCACGTCATCAACGGCGTCGCCAAGGTCGACCGCGACAAGTGCGTCGGCTGCATGGCCTGCCGTGACGCCTGCCCGAAGAAGCTCGTGCAGGAGGTTCCCTACAAGCAGACCGTTCTGCAGGCCTGCCGCAACGAGAACAAGGGCGCCGTCACCCGCAAGATCTGCGACGTCGGCTGCATCGGCTGCATGAAGTGCCAGAAGGAGTGCCCGGCGGACGCGATCAAGGTCGAGAACTTCCTCGCCCGCATCGACTACAGCAAGTGCGTCCAGTGCGGTCACTGCGTAGACATCTGCCCGCGCGGTATCCTGAAGGACCAGGTCATGGTTAAGAAGGAAGCGTAAAATCAATCCTAATTAATAAGAGAGCCTGCGATGCAGACTCTCTTTTTGTATTATCTTCTTCTGCCGCCTCTCTCAAACTCCCTCCGCATGGCTTCTTCCTGCTGCTGGCGGAAAAGGGCTTCCTCCTGCTGCCGGCGGCGGCGCATTTCTCTGGCTCTCTCGCGGCGGCGGCGCTGGTAGCGAATGTAGCTGATGAGATAGACGATCACGACCGCGAGCACCAGCAGCAGCGCGATGAGCACCACGGGCTTGGCGAAGAAGCTGTGCAGCCCCTGCTTGAGATACACGCCGTGGCTCAGCGACACGTCCACGCTCGCCACGAGCGGGATGCGCCCGAGCTCCTGCCCGTCCTTCGAGACCACGAGCTCGCCCAGCACGTCGCCGGCGTGCACCGGCGCCACGACCGGCGTCCCGTCCCGCTCAGAGAAGATCGTGATGTCCTTCTGATACAGGGAGAGATCCGTGTCGTTCGGCAGCACCGCGGCAAGATCCGACTGCGGATGCACGGTCACGCGGTCGGCGTCCGAGCCCATCTCGACCGCGACGTCCGCCATCGGCGTGTCCGCGCTCACGACGGTCTGGATGCTGAAGTGGTTGTAGAGCCACTCGTAGAGGTCGATCGAGTCTGTGAAGTTGTGGAAGTCGAGCGTGCCGTCCGCCTTCTCGGAGGTGTCGCTTCCGAGCACGATGCACAGGAGCCTCACCGTGTTTTTCTCCGCCGTGGAGATCAGGCAGTAGCCCGCGGCGTTCGTGTGGCCGGTCTTGATGCCGGCGGCAGGCTCATAGAGGTAGTTCGGATACATGACGGCGTTCGGGTTAATCAGCCCGTTCGTGTTCTGCAGCACGCGCGCGTCGCTCATGTTCGTCGCGGGGATGGAGTAGCTGAGCGTGTTGCTGATCGTCTCGAAGAGGGGGTACTTCAGCGCCTCCTCCGCGATCAGTCGGAGATCCGCTGCCGTCGTGTAGTGATTGTCGTCCGGCATGCCGTGCGGGTTCATGAAGTGCGTGCCCTTGCAGCCGAGCTCGGCGGCGCGGTCGTTCATGCGCTGGACAAAGGCGTCGATGCTGCCGGCGAGATGCGCGCCGATCACGTTGCAGGCCTCGTTCGCCGAGGAGATCATCGCGCAGTAGAGATATTGCTCAAAGGTCATCGTCTCGCCCGGCTGGATGCCCGCCGTGCTGGATTCCTCGTCCAGACCCTGGCGCGCGTCGGCGCCGGCGGTCACCTCGTCCGTGAGCTGTACCTCGCCGCGGTCGAGCGCCTCGAGCGCGAGGAGCACCGTCATGACCTTCGTCAGGCTCGCGGGGTAGGCCTTCTGGTCGGCGTTGCGGGCGTAATAGGTCTGCCCGGACTCCAGATCGCACAGCAGCGCGCACCGCGCGTGAATGTCCGGCGCGGGCTGCGCCTCGCCGCCGGCGGAGTAGTTCGCCGGGGTGTCCACGGCGAACGCCGGCACGCAGAGCGTCAGCGCCAGACACAGAATCAGAATCAGCAGAATCGGCTTTGAATTTCTCATGGTTTTCTCCGATAAACTATGGTATATTATAATAGTATGGGGTGTACCCGTGCCATTATACTGTTTTTGCCGTCGAAAAGCAAATGAAATTGTCGAAGGGAGGAACCCTTATGAAAATACTCGTCGTCGATGATGAGAAGACCATCGTCAAGGGCATCAAGTTCAATCTGGAAAACGAGGGCTACGAGGTGGACGCCTGCTATGACGGCGAGGCCGCCGTGGAGCTCGCGCGCAGCGGCGACTATGCCGTCATCCTCCTCGATCTCATGATGCCGAAGGTGGACGGGCTCGAGGCCTGCCAGCAGATCCGCCAGTTCTCCACCGTGCCGATCATCATGCTCACCGCCCGCAGCGAGGACGCCGACAAGC
>CAMJHX010000060.1 GCA_946405655.1 uncultured Clostridia bacterium | reverse complement strand
GGGAGGAAGAAAGCATGAGCCATTTCCTCGAGTTTACCCGCAGCCGCGCCGGTCTCGGCTATCCGCGCACGAAGGCGCTGGTCAAGGCAGCCGTCGAAGCCGCGCTGGAAGCCGAGGGCGTTTCAGAGCCCTGCGCCGTGGAGATCCTCCTCACGGACGATGAGACGATCCACGAGATCAACCGCGAGCACCGCGGCGTCGACCGGGCGACGGACGTGCTCAGCTTTCCGATGAATGAGCTGCAGCCCGGAGACTTCGACCCGGACGCGTGCGAATATGACTACGAGCGCGAGTGCATCCTCCTCGGCGACATGGTCATCTCCATGGAGCGCTGCGCGGCGCAGGCGGAGGAATTTGGCCACAGCTTCGCGCACGAGGTGCAGTATCTCGCCGTGCATTCGACGCTGCACCTGCTCGGCTACGATCACGTCGACGAGGGCGCGATGAAACGGCAAATGCGCGCCAGAGAAAAAGAAATCATGCAGAAACTGGAGAAAAAGATATGATTACGAAAACCGCCATGATCACCATCTGCGGGCGTCCGAACGTCGGCAAATCCACGCTCACGAACGCCCTCGTCGGCGAGAAGATCGCCATTGTCTCGAATAAGCCGCAGACCACGCGCAACCGCATCTCCGCCGTTGTCAACCGCGGCGATACGCAGTTTGTGCTGATGGACACCCCGGGCTTTCACAAGCCGCGCACCCGCCTCGGCGACTATATGGTCAAGGTCGTGCGCGAGAGCGTCGCGGACGTCGACGCGGTCGTCCTCGTCGTCGAGCCGATCGCAAGCCTCGGCCCGCAGGAGGAGGCGCTGATCGAGCGCATCCGGCAGTCCGGCGCGCCGGCGGTGCTCTGCATCAATAAGATCGACACGGTCGAAAAGGAGGCCCTGCTCGCCGTCATCGCCGCCTACAGCGCCGCGCATGAATTTGAAGCCATCATCCCGATCTCCGCCCGCACGGGCGACGGGCTCGATGCGCTCATGGACGAGCTTGAGAAGTTCGCCGAGCCCGGCCCGCAGCTCTTCCCGGACGATATGATCTCCGACATGCCCGAAAAGCAGATCTGCGCCGAGCTTGTGCGCGAAAAGCTGCTGCTCTGCCTCGATAAGGAGATCCCGCACGGCACCGCCGTCGAGGTCACGAAGTTCTCCGAGCGCGAGAGCGGCATCATCGACATGGACGTCACCATCTACTGCGAGAAGGACAGTCACAAGGGCATCATCATCGGCAAAAAGGGCGCCATGCTCAAGAAGATCGGCGAAATGGCAAGAACGGACATCGAGGCCTTCATGGGCACCAAGGTCTTCCTGCAGACCTGGGTCAAGGTCAAGGAAAACTGGCGCGACTCCAACGCGCAGCTCAGAAACTTCGGCTTCACCGAGCAGTGACCGACCGCAGGCACCCGAGACTGAAGGCGTACGACTACCGAACAGCGGGGGCGTATTTCATCACGGTATGTGCGTTTGATCGTCAATGCCTGTTTGGGACGATCACGCAATTGGATGAATGCGGCTCGCTTCGCCATACACTTTCCGCGTATGGCGATTGCGTGGAGCGGCAGATCTTAAGCTTGGAATCTGTTTTTCCGTTTTCCCATGTTCGCCATTATGTTGTAATGCCGAATCATTTTCATTTGCTGCTTTCTCTGGATGAGAATGCGGTGCATGACATTCCTTTTCTTGTGGGGCGAATCAAATCGCTTGCAACACGGGCGGCATGGAAAAAAGGTTATGCGGGAAAACAGCTTTTTCAGTCCTCCTTCTATGAGCATATTGTTCGCAGTGAAAAGGAATTTGAGGAAATCTGGAACTACATTGAGGGAAATCCTCAAAAATGGTGTGACGACCGGTATTATATTGCGCCGTAAGAGGCGGCGGGGCACAGGTCCCCGCCCTACGGAATGAGATCCGCCGTTCCCGCTGTAGGGCGGCCACCTGTGGGCCGCCGGATGCCGGACTCAATGTTTGATGCATTCAAAATCTTTCCATTCATATCCTCCGCGCTATCCGCAAATCCTATTTCCGAGGTGATGCGAATGGACAGCGCGGATTGGTTTGAAGTGTTCCGGGAAACCGGCGAGCCCATGGCGTATCTGCTGTTTGCAGCCGCCGAGCGGCTAGAAACGGAGGAGCGGGAGATTCTCCCCTCCGCTTGATTCAAAAAGGTACTTATATGTTATGTTTGAAACCACCAAAGCCCTGATCCTCCGCGAGGTGCGCTATAAGGAGTCCGACCGGATCCTCACCGTCCTCACGGACACGGACGGCAAGCGCACGCTCAAGGCGCGCGGCGCGCTCCGCAAGGGCAGCAAAATGGCGGCGGCAACGCAGCAGCTCACGTTCTCGGAGCTGACGGTGTTCGAAAACCGCGGCCGCGCCACCGTCAATGAGGCGACGCTGCTCGAGCCCTTCGAGGGGCTGCGCGCGGACTTCTCGGCGTTCTCCCTCGGCTGCTATTTCGCCGAGGTGCTCGAGGCGACCTCCGAGGAGGGCATGCCCGATCCCGCCGTGCTGCAGCTTGCGCTCAACAGCCTCTATGCGCTCAGCCGCGGCCTCTGCGCGCCCGCGCAGGTCAAGGCCGTGTTCGAGCTGCGCCTCATGGCGATCACGGGCTATGAGCCGGATCTCAGCGCCTGCCCCGTCTGCGGCGACACCGAGCCGGAGAGCCCGTGGTTCTTCCTTCCGGAGGGCACGATCTTCTGCGGCCGCCACCGCGCGGACGCGCCCGGCGGCGTCACGCCGCTCCATCCGGACACGCTCGCCGCCATGCGCCATATCGTATACAGCGACCCCAAGCGCATCTTCTCCTTCACGCTCGAGGGCGAGCCGATGAATCAGCTGGCTTCCCTCTCCGAGCGCTATCTCTTAACCCAACTGGACAGAGGATTCTCCTCTCTTGATTATTGGAAGAAAGTGAAAGACATATGAAAGAACAAACGATGAAATCCCTCCGCACGCTGGAGCTTCCCGCCGTGCTGGAGCTGCTCGCGGCCGAGGCGGTCTCGGGCGCTGCGCGGGAGAGAGCCCGTGCGCTTGCGCCCTCCGGCGACCGCGCCGAGGTCTCCCGCCGTCTGGATGAGACGAGCGCCGCCGCCAAAATGATGGTCGTCTCCGGCAGCCCGTCTTTCTCCGGCGTGAAGGACGTGCGCGCGTCCCTGCAGCGTGCGGACATGGGCGGCGTTCTGAATACGCGCGAGCTTCTCGATATCGCGGGCGTGCTGTCCGCTGCCCGCGCCGTGCGCGCCTACGGTTTAAGCGAGAAGCAGGAGCGCACCTGCATCGACTACATGTTCTCCGCGCTGCAGGCGAACAAGTTCCTCGAGGACAAGATCACCGGCTCCATCGTGGGCGAGGATGAGATCGCGGACGCCGCGTCTCCGGAGCTCGCCTCCATCCGCCGCCTGATCCGCGCCGCGAGCGCCAGAGTGCACGACGCGCTGCAGAAGATCATCTCCTCGCCGAGCTACTCGAAGGCGCTGCAGGAGCCGATCATCACCATGCGCTCCGAGCGCTATGTCGTCCCCGTCAAGGCGGAGCACAAGGGCAGCGTTCCCGGTCTCGTGCACGACGTGTCCGGCTCCGGCGCCACGCTCTTCATCGAGCCGATGGCCGCGGTCAAGGCGAACAACGAGCTGCGCGAGCTGCGCGCCAAGGAGAAGACCGAGATCGAGCGCATCCTCATGGAGCTCTCCGCCGACTGCGCCGCGCACCGCGAGGATATCTCCCTCGATTTCGACATGCTCGTCCGGCTCGACCTCGTCTTTGCCAAGGCGAAGCTGTCCTACCGGCTCGACTGCACCGCGCCCGTCATCGCGGACCGCGGCGTCACGCTCCGGCGCGCCCGCCATCCGCTCATCTCCAAGGACGTCGTCGTCCCGATCGACGTCGCCCTCGGCGGCGACTATGACACGCTCGTCATCACCGGCCCGAACACCGGCGGCAAAACCGTCACGCTCAAGACCATCGGCCTGCTCGCGGTCATGGCGCAGTGCGGCCTGCACATCCCGGCGGCGGACGGCTCGAGTCTCCCCGTGTTCGAGGAGATCATGGCGGACATCGGCGATGAGCAGAGCATCGAGCAGAGCCTCTCCACCTTCTCCGCGCACATGACGAACATCGTCCGCATCCTCGAGGAGTGCGACGACCGCTCGCTCATCCTCTTTGACGAGCTCGGCGCCGGCACCGACCCGACCGAGGGCGCGGCGCTCGCCATCTCCGTGATTGAGCACGTTCGACGCTGCGGCGCGACCATCGCCGCCACCACGCATTATACGGAGCTCAAGATCTACGCCACCACGCAGCCCGGCGTCATGAACGCCTCCTGCGAGTTCGACGTCGAGACGCTCCGTCCCACCTATCATCTCCTCATCGGCATCCCCGGCAAGTCCAACGCCTTTGCCATCGCGCAGCGGCTCGGCCTGTCGCAGAGCGTCATCGAGGACGCGAAGAGCCGCGTCGGCACCGAGAGCGCCACCTTTGAGGCGACGATCGAAAAGCTGGAGCAGGTGCGCCAGCTCTTAGAGCGCGACCGCGCCGACGCCGCCGAAAAGCTCCGTACCGCCGAGGCCGAGCGCAAGAAGGCCGCCATGCTCCGCGCAGAGCTCTCCGTCCGGCTCGAGAAGGCGGATGAGAAGGCGCGCCGCGACGCCGAGCGCATCCTCTCCGACGCCCGCCGCACCGCTGAGGACGTCTTCCGCGATCTGGATCACATCCGCAAGATGGAGAAGGAGAGCGACTCCCACCACGAGGCGAACGAGGCGCGCGCCGCGCTGCGCCGCAAGCTGAATCTCGCCGAGGAGGAGGCGCGCGAAGCCTCCAAGCTCCCCGAGGAGCCGAAGGTCTCCGCCCGACCCGTCGAGGTGGGAGACACCGTCGAAATTCTCTCCATGGGCGTCAAGGCGACGGTCACGGCCATCGCGCCGAACCGCACGCTCACGCTCCGCGCCGGCATCATGAACGTCACGGCGAAGGAGTCCGAGGTGTATCTCCTCCCGGATCAGCAGAAGGTCAAGGTCGTCACGTCCTCCGGTCAGGCGGCGACGCTGCGCGCCGCGAGCGCGCCGAGCGAGATTGACCTGCGCGGCTTCGAGCGCTTCGAGGCGGTGGACGCCGCCGAGCGCTTCATCGACGCCGCTGTCATGGCAAAGCTCGAGGAGGTGCGCATCATCCACGGCAAGGGCACCGGCGCCCTGCGCACCGCCATTCAGGATATGCTCAAGAAAAACAAGGCGGTCAAGCGCTTCCGCCTCGGCAAATACGGCGAGGGCGAGAGCGGCGTCACGGTCGTCACTTTGAAGTAATTCCCTTGAAATGGCACGATTTCATACAATCTTATTAATTTGAAAAAGCCCATTTGCGAAAACCCTGTGCAATCATACGAAAAAGCGAAAACCAATTGACGATGCCCCGGGTTTTTGATAATATTATGGCGTGTTAAGCCAATTTTGGCATGGATAAGAAGGAGCGATAGAAATAACATGATTACGAAAGAAGCTGTCATCAACAATCAGGTGGGCCTGCACGCACGGCCTGCGACCTTCTTCATCCAGAAGGCCAACGAGTTCAAAAGCAGCATCTGGATCGAGAAGGACGAGCGCCGCGTGAACGCGAAGAGCCTCCTGGGCGTCCTCTCCCTCGGCATCGTCAAGGGCACCGCGGTGACCCTCGTGGCCGACGGCGCGGACGAGGAAGAAGCCATCGACACGCTGGTGGCCCTCATCAACTCTGACTTCTCTGAGTAATAAAACAACCAAATGAAATCAGGGACGTGCAACGCACGTCCCTGTTTCATATCTGCCGAAGGGAGGTGTCCCGTGGAACAACTGCATCTCGAGCAGCTGCGCGAAAAGGCGAACATGCTGCCGCTCAAGCCCGGCGTCTATCTCATGCTGGACAAAACCGGCGCCGTCATCTATGTCGGCAAGGCGAAGGCGCTCAAAAACCGCGTCACGAGCTATTTCCGCGGCGAACACCTGCCGAAGGTCGCCGCTATGGTCGACCATGTGGCGGATTTCAACGTCATTGTGGTCAATTCGGAGTTCGAGGCGCTCGTGCTCGAAAACTCGCTGATCAAGCTCCACAAGCCGCACTATAACATTCTCCTCAAGGACGACAAGGGCTATCCCTTCGTCCGGCTCGACCTGCGCGAGGAATATCCGACCTTCTCGCTCGCCAACCAGACCGCGAAGGACGGCGCGCGCTACTTCGGGCCCTACGGCGGCCGCAGCGTCACGCACGAGATCCTGGACACGATCTCCAAGGCGCTCCGCCTGCCGACGTGCTCGAGGCGCTTCCCGCGCGACGTCGGCAAGGCACGGCCCTGCCTCAACTACCACATGGGCACCTGCGCCGGCTACTGTCTCAAGGACGCGTCGGCGGAGGAGTACCGCCGCAGCATGGATGAGGCGGCGCTCATTTTAGAGGGCAAGACGGACGAGCTCACGCAGGATCTGCAGCGGCGCATGGAGGCGGCGGCGGAGGAGCTGCGCTTTGAATACGCGGCGGAGCTGCGCGACCGGCTCCGCGCCGTGAAGGAGCTGCAGAACCACCAGCGCGTCATCGCCACCGCCTATTCCGATACGGACGCTGTCGGCTTCCAGCGCGGGGCAAAGTGCTGCTTCACGGTGCTCCATTTCATGAACGGCAACCTCTCCGGCAAGGACGTGCAGATGATGCCCGAGCCGCTGGAGGACGATCCCGAGGCGCTCGCCGCCCTCGTGCAGCAGTATTACGTCCAGCGCAGTGCGCTGCCGCGGCAGATCCTCCTCCCGTGGGAGATCGAGGGGCAGGAGGCGCTCGAAACGCTGCTGACCGAGCAGGCGGGGCGGCGCGTCTATCTCGAGGTGCCGCAGCGCGGCGACCGCCGCCGCCTCACCGAGAGCGCGGCGCTCAACGCCAGGGAGGAGATCCTCCGCTCCACGACCGCCGTCCAGCGCACGGCAAAAACGCTCGAGTGGCTGCAAAAGTCGCTGGATCTGCCCGCCTATCCCGAGCGCATCGAGGCGTTCGATATCTCCAACCTCGGCGATACCGGCATCGTCGCCGGCATGACCGTGTTTGTAAACGGCAAGCCCCTCAAGCGCGATTACCGGAAGTTTCGCATGAAGGAGACGCAGACGCAGAACGACTACGCCTCCATGCACGAGGCGGTCTCGCGCCGCATCCAGCGCTATCTCGACGGGGATGAGAAATTCTCGCCCCTGCCGGATCTGCTGCTCATCGACGGCGGCGCCGAGCACGCGACCGTCGCGCAGACGGTGCTCGAGGAGCTTCAGGTCTCGATTCCGGTCTTCGGCATGGTCAAGGACGACCGCCACCGCACCCGCGCGCTCATCACGCCCGGCGGACATGAGATCGGCATCTCCGGCAATCAGGCGGTCTTCGCCTTCATCGGCACGATTCAGGAGGAGACGCACCGCTATTCCATCGAGTATCAGCGCTCGCTGAGAAACGCCTCGCTCACCTCCCAGCTCGACCAGATCCCCGGCGTTGGAGCCAAGCGGCGAAACGATCTCTTAAAAGCCTTCCGCAGCGTCAAGGCCGTCCGAGAGGCGAGCCTCGAGCAGCTCAA
>CAMJHX010000059.1 GCA_946405655.1 uncultured Clostridia bacterium | reverse complement strand
TGCTCGTCAATTGCTGATCTTTGATATTTCATAAACAAAAACACTGTAAAAGAGCATGTAGGGCGGTGGCTTGTGCCCGCCGTCTCGTACCAAACGCCACCGATCCCACAGGCGGGCGCTTCGCAGCCCGCCCTGCGGCCGAATTGGACAAAACGCGGATTCGCCGAAGAGCGGCAAATTGGCACCCCGGGATCGCGCGGGACGTCGAGGACGCCGTCCCCTACTAACCAAATTGCCGTACCTTGTAGGGCGGCCACCCGTGGGACGCCAAATCTGTCAGGTCTGGCACGGCGTCTGAAGCCGTGCACAAAAAAGGCGAATCCGCAGAGCTTTCATGCTGCGAATTCGCCTTCCTTCTCTATTCTGTTCAGATCATTCTGCGCGGGAGGGGCAAGCCCCTCCCCTACGGGCGATTATTTGGTGTTGGTGTTTTTATGATAGATGGTCATAAGCCCCTTGAGGAGCAGCTGCTCGTCGATGATGATCTCGCGCTTGCAGTGCGGGATGATCGTGTTGGCGAGACCGCCGGTGGAGACGACGGTGCATTTCTCGCCGAGCTCCGACTCGATGAGCTCGAGCACGCCGTCGATGCTGCAGGCGGTGCCGAAGATGAGACCGCTCTGCATGCAGGCGACGGTGTTGCTGCCGATGGCATGCTTCGGCGCCTCGAGGCTGATGTGCGGCAGCTGCGAGGTGCGGCTCGCGAGCGAATCGACCGCGACGCGAAGACCCGGCATGATCATGCCGCCGAGAAACTGCTTGTTCCGGTCGACGACAGAGATCGTCGTGGCGGTGCCCATGTCCACGATGATGAGCGGGCAGGGGTAGCTGCCGATGGCGCCGACGGCGTCCGCCACACGGTCGCTGCCGAGGGAGCCGGGGTTTTCCAGCTTGATGTTCAGCCCGGTCTTGGTGCCGGGGCCGAGCACGATGGCGTCCTTGCCGATGACGCGGCGGACAGCGGCGCGCACGATCTGCGTCACACCCGGGACGACGGACGAGACGATGCCGCCCTCGAAGGACGACGCCGTGAGGCCATAGAGATCCAGCAGGGTGCGGATCGTGACGGTATATTCCAGCTCCGTGGCGTTGCGGTTGGTGGAAAGGCGCTCCTCAAACACGACGCGGTCGCCCTCAAAGCAGCCGAGCACGATGTTGGAGTTGCCGATATCGACAGCAAGAACCATGGATAAGCCTCCGATTATTTCTTTGCCGTGATCGGCAGGAGCTTGGCCTTATACAGCGCCAGCACCACGCCGCCGGTCACGATGGTGGAAACGATCATTTCAAACACGGCGTTCACGCCGACGAACGCGCAGACAAAGGCGATCACGTTGCGGCCGCCCATCAGCCCCTGCACATACTCCGTGTTGCCGAAGAGCGCCACGAGCGCGCTCATGAAGAAGAGCGTGTTGAGAAACGCCGAGAAGAAGCCGGTGATGAAGCCTGCGCTCTTGTATCCGATGGTCTTTTCGCAGCCGCGGAAGATGAGACCGACGAGGAACCCGTCGAGCAGGCGGGGAACGAAGCGCTGCACGAACGCGAGGAAGGGGTCGATGGAAAACAGCGTTGCGCCCATGCCGCTGGGGATGCCGATGCCGAGGCACTGCAGGAAGCTGAGCAGACCGAAAACGGCTCCCATGGCGGCTCCGCCTGCGGGTCCGAGGGCTGCTGCAGCAATGGCGATGGGGATGATGTTGAGCGTGATGGACAGCGGCCCGATCGGGATCGTGCCGATCGGCGTGAACGAGAACACGATCAGGATGGCCGTCATCAGGCCCAGAATGACGAGGGATCTGGTGCTGGTGTTGCGTTTCATATTGAATTTTCCTCCTTGTTATCGCTCCCTCCGGCGAGGGATGCAACACAAAATTCGCCTGCATCTTACCACAGGCAGGAAGAAATGTAAACCGGAATTGCAAAGATTCCGGGCTGCCGGTGAAAAAAGCTTTGCTTTTTATCGCGGTATGCGATACACTTTTCCCGGGAGGGATGCTTCATGCTGAAGGGTAAAACCGCAGTGCTCGCCGTGACCGGGAGCATTGCCGCCTATAAAATCGCGAATCTCGCGCGCATGCTGGGCAAGCTCGGCTGCAACGTGCAGGTGCTCATGACCGAGAACGCGACGAATTTCATCAATCCGATCACCTTTGAGACGCTCACATCGAACAGATGTTTCATCGATACGTTCGACCGCAACTTCCAGTACAGCGTGGAGCACGTCGCGCTCGCAAAGCAGGCGGACGTCGTGATGATCGCGCCGGCGGACGCGAACGTGATCGGCAAGATCGCAAACGGCATCGCGGACGATATGCTCACGACGACCGTGATGGCCTGCCCGTGCAGAAAGCTCGTGGCGCCCGCGATGAACCACAACATGTATCACAACCCCATCGTGCAGGACAACATCAAAAAGCTCGCCGCCTACGGCTACGGCATCATCACGCCGGACACCGGCATGCTCGCCAACGGCGACATCGGCGACGGGAGAATGCCGGACGAGAGCGTGCTGCTCGAGCACATTCTGCGCGAGATCGCGTGCGAGAAGGATCTCGCAGGCAAGCGCGTGCTCGTGACCGCGGGCGCGACGCGCGAGGCGATCGACCCCGTGCGGTTCATCACGAACCACTCCTCCGGCAAGATGGGCTTTGCAATCGCGCGTGCGGCGATGCTGCGCGGCGCGGAGGTGACGATCGTCGCCGCGCACACGGACGTGGCGCCGCCGATGTTCTGCGAGGTCGTGCCGGTCGTCTCGGCAGCGGACATGTTCGAGGCCGTCGCCGCGAGAGCGCCGGAGAGCGATATCGTGATCAAGGCCGCCGCCGTCTCGGACTACACGCCCGAAACGACCGCCGACAGCAAGCTCAAGAAGTCGGACGCGGACATGTCCATTCCACTGAAGCGCACGCAGGACATTCTCAAATACCTCGGCGCGAACAAGCGCCCCGGGCAGTTTCTCTGCGGCTTCTCAATGGAGACGGACAACGTGCTCGAAAACTCCCGCAAGAAGCTTTCATCGAAAAACTGCGACATGATCTGCGCCAACAGTCTGCGCACCGCGGGCGCCGGGTTCGGAACAGACACGAACGTGATCACGCTCATCACCGAGGATTCGGACACGGAGCTCCCGCTCATGAGCAAGGAGGACGCTGCGCACAAGATTCTCGATGTGATTCTGGAAAAGACGAAATAAACATTGGAGGCGAATCTGCTGCTGTGCGGATCCCAGCATTTTCTGCCGGGCCGCTGAGGTCGTCGGCCCCTGCGGTGGGTGCGGTTCATCATCATAAAATGCTGTCCTCTCCACCGAGGGGATAGTCTGGGATACAGAAAAGGCAAAAACCGAGCAGCGTTAGTTTCGCTGCTCGGTCTTCTTTTTATTTCATTTATTCGCAGGGTTCGAGAAGGGCTGTGAGATCGTCGGCTGCGTTTTCGGCGCGGAGGTAGTTTTCTCCGTCGGCCGTGAAGACGACGTCCTCGCCGTCGATCCAGAGGGTGGTGACGACGTCCTCCCCTTCCTCGTCCTTCGTGACGGCGACGGCGGCGGGCTTGGTCGCCTCGCCGGGCGCTTCGGTCTGGGCTGCCTCCGGAGCCTCGTTCAGGAGGGCGACAGCCTCGGTGCTCTTGTCCTCGGGGAGCGGGGCCATAATTGCGTCTCCGGCGCCCTCCGGCTCGGGGATCGCGCGCACGACGGCGGTGGCCTGCGGCGGATTCGTGAAGACGATGCCCGCGGGCGTGCCGTGCTGAATATTATCCTTGCCGGCGAAGAGCGCGACGCCGACGACCACGGCGAAGGCAGCCGCCATGGCTGCGTAGCGCTTCCAGTTCCAGCGCTTGCGTCCGTCCTCGATCGGGGTGATCTTCTCGTCCTCGATCTGCTGCAGCACGCGGTCCTTGAGATCTGCGGGCGGCTCGAAGGCGATATCATGCATCGCGGCGGAGACGCCGGAGAACATGCGGTAAACCTCCATGCAGTCGGGGCATGTTTTGAGGTGTGCTTCGAGTGCCTGACGCTCTGCCTCGGGCAGCTCGCCGTCGATCATGGCGCTGATTTGTTGCTCAAAATTGAGACAGTCCGTCATTGCTTCACACCTCCGTTTATATTTTTCGACGCATATGTGTCCGGAAGGTTCCCGTCACGCTGCAGAAATTCGCAGAGTTTTTTCCGCGCGCGGAACAGGCGGGATTTGACCGTGCCCTCCTCGAGCTGCAGCTGCTCGCCGATTTCGGCGTAGCTGAGACCGTTGATCTCGCGCAGGACCAGGATCGCGCGGTACTCCTCCGGGAGCGCATCGAGCCCGCGGCGCACCGCGTCGCGCAGGGCCTTGCGCTGATACTGCTCCTCGGGGTCGAAGCGGTCGTCCGCCACATCGAGCTCCTGCACCTCGTCGGCCTCGTTCTCGACCGTGAGCGAGACGGTGGGCTTGCGCCCTTTGCTGCGCAGGAAATCGATGCAGACGTTCTGCGTCAGGCGGTAGAGCCAGACGGACAGCTTGCTGTCGCCCCGGAAGGAGCCGATCGCACGGTAGGCGCGCAGGAAGGCCTCCTGCGTCATGTCGGCGGCGTCCTCGGGATTGCCGACCGTGCGCAGGGCAAGATTGTAGACCTGCTTCTGGTACAGATCCATCATCACGGCGAAGGCGTCGCTGTCGCCGGACTGGATGCGCTGCACCAGTGCGTATTCCTCTTCTCTCGTCATGTGTGTTCCCTCGAATCCTTGAGATTCAATTTGATCATGCGGACAATGTGCTCCAGCTCTTCCATCGAAGAGACATGCACAATCTCCTGTTTATACGGTCCGGCGTGGGGCACGCCGCGCAGATACCACGCGAACTGGCTGCGCGCCTCGAGACAGGCAAGCCGCTCGCCCTTCTGTTCGGCAGAAAATCGGATCTGCTCGAGCGCGGCGTCCATGCGGTCAGCAAGCTTCGGGAGCGGGGGCTCGGGTTCCCCATTCACGGCGGCGTTCGCTCTCGCGAAGAGCCACGGATCGCCGAAGCAGCCGCGGCCGACCATGGCGAAGTCGCAGCCGGTATAGCGCAGAATGTGCTCCGCGTCCGCGCCGGAGAAAATGTCGCCATTGGCGAAGACGGGGATGGTGACGGCGCGCTTGACGTCGCGGATGATATCCCAGTCCGCCTTGCCCGCGTACATCTGCGCGCGGGTGCGGCCGTGCACGGCGATGGCGGAAGCGCCGGAGGCTTCGCACACGCGGGCAAACTCCACGGCGTTGACGCTGCCGCCGTCCCAGCCCTTGCGGAATTTCACCGTGACGGGGACGTCGACCGCCCTGACCACCGCCTCGATGATTTTTCCGGCGAGCACTACGTCGCGCATGAGCGCGCTGCCGTCGCCGCTGCGGATGACCTTGCCGACCGGGCAGCCCATATTGATATCCAGAATGTCCGCCCCGGAGAGCGCGAGCGCCATGGGCGCAGCCTCCGCCATGATCTCCGGCTCGTGGCCGAAGATCTGCGCCGCGACGGGGCGATCCTCCGGCGGGCACCAGAGCAGCGCCTCGGTCTTCTTATCGCGGTAGACGAGCGCGCGGGCGCTGACCATCTCGGTGCAGGTGAGCGCCGCCCCCTGCTGACGGCAGAGCCGCCGGAACGCCGCGTCCGTCACGCCCGCCATCGGCGCGAGCGTCACACGCCCGGGGATGGTTACGGTTCCTATGTTCATACTTGTACTTCTCTTTAAGCTTGGGATGTGGTCTCCCCCTCATCCACCGCGCAAGCGCGGTCCCCCTTCCCCCCGAGGGGAAGGTTTTAAAAGGAGAGCTCGATGCCGACCGGGCAGTGGTCGCTGCCTTCGATCTGGTTGAGGATGAAGGCGTCGGCGATCTTGTCCGCGATGCGGTCGGAGACGAGGAAATAGTCGATGCGCCATCCCGCGTTGTTGGCGCGGGCGTTGAAGCGGTAGCTCCACCAGGAATACGCGCCGGTGAGATCGGGATAGAGACGGCGGAACGTGTCGGTAAAGCCGGAGGCGAGAAGCTCCGAGAATTTGCCGCGCTCCTCGTCCGAGAAGCCCGCGTTGCCGCGGTTCGTCTTGGGGTTCTTGAGGTCGATCTCCTCGTGCGCGACGTTCATATCGCCGCAGACGATGACGGGCTTCGTCTCGTCGAGCGTCTTGAGGTGCGCGCGGAAGGCGTCCTCCCACGCCATGCGGTATTCGATGCGCTTGAGCCCGTCCTGCGCGTTCGGCGTATAGACCGTGACGAGCCAGAAGTCCGGGTATTCGAGCGTGATGACGCGGCCCTCCGTATCGTGCTCGGGGATGCCGAGGTTATACTGCACGGAGAGCGGTTTGTGTTTGGCGAAGATCGCCGTACCGGAATAGCCCTTCTTCTCCGCCGAGCACCAGAACTGCTCATAGCCCGGGAGGTCCAGCTCGATCTGGCCGGGCTGCAGCTTCGTCTCCTGCAGGCAGAAGAAGTCCGCGTCCTGCGTATGAAAAACGTCCTCGAAGCCCTTCTTTACGCAGGCTCGGAGTCCGTTGACGTTCCAAGAGAGAAATCGCATTTCGTGTCCTCCGTTTTCACCGCGACGACGCGGTTGATCGTGACGCCCTCGGCGTGGAATTTGGCCTCGTAGTCCGTCATGACGCCGACGGGGCCGTTCGCGTGCAGGTCGCGCGTGAGCTCCCGGAGCTCCCAGCCCTGCGCCTGAAACTGCTCGAGCGACCACTCGAAGAGCGGGTCGTTGTCGGACTTAAACCAGATCTCGCCGCCGAGCGGGAGAAGCTGGGCATACAGCGCGAGGAACGCGCCCCACGTGAGGCGGCGCTTTTTCTGCCGCGCCTTTTTCCACGGGTCGGGGAAGTTGATGTAAATGCGCGAGACCTCGCCGGGGGCGAAAATCTCGAGCAGGTTCTTCGCGTCAAAGTCCAGAAAGCGCACGTTCGTGAGACCCCGGTCCGTCACGCGCTCCATGCCGACGACCATCGCGTCCGGCACCTTTTCGATCGCCGCGAGCAGCACGTCCGGGTTCTGCTCCGCCGTGTCCGCCGTGAAGCGGCCCTTGCCGCAGCCGATCTCCACGTGCAGCGCCGTGTGACCCGGGAAGGTCTCGAGCCATTTGCCGCGCAGCGACTCGGGATTCTTGATCTGCACCGCCTCGCAGCGCTCCATGCGCGGGATCAGATTCGGTTTCTTCCGCATTCTCATGCTTCGTGTTTCTCCATTTCCATTCGATCTGTTCGACAAAGTAAATCACTTTAGTTTATCATAGCTCGGCAAAAACATCAATGGAAAAGGCATTGAAGTTTCCAAAAAGTTGTGGTAGAATGACTTGCGCGTTCCGCAAGAAGGCTTATGAAAAAGCCCTTGCGGGCTTTTTCCGGGTGTAGCGCAGCTGGTAGCGCGCCTGCTTTGGGAGCAGGATGCCGCAGGTTCGAATCCTGTCACTCGGACCAAAAAATATGAGGTACCATCGGTGCCTCATATTTTTTATTTTGAAGGGATCGGTCGAACCTGCGGCATCCCATTTATAATCGCCGCTCGGCTGTGCCGACGCTTGCGCGGCACAGCCGCAGGTTCGAATCCTGTCACTCGGACCATAAAGGGACTCTGATTATGATACGATCAGAGTCCCCTTTTCTTCTTCCAATATCGTGCGTTGCCTGTTATAATGATCTCGACAAATCGGAGTTTGTAGGGGCTATGGATATGGACTGGAAAGACCGGGA
>CAMJHX010000058.1 GCA_946405655.1 uncultured Clostridia bacterium | reverse complement strand
CGCGTGCTCGGCAAGCGCAGGCCGGAGCTCGTCAGACCCTATCTGGAGCGGCTGCAAAGCATTGCGGAAACAGACTCGAACCGAGTCGTTCGGATCCATTGCCTCGGCGCGATTAAGGCGACAGAGCAGGGATAGACAAATCAGGATTTGTGGCTGAGTGTGGAGTTGGGAGTTGAAGTGACGGCTTGCGCCGACGATTGGAATTCAACCGTTTGCGAAGCAAACACTTTTAAACTCCACACTCCACACTCCACTCTCTTATGTCTTCCGGTTTGTTGAGCTTGCAAGATATAAAAAGGTCGGCCAGGGTGCTGTAGGGGCGGATATCATCCGCCCGCGCAGGTTAATCTGCCATAAGGATGATCTTTCGGCGAATTCGCTGTTGGTTGCCATTGGCCGTAGGGCGGGTCGCTTGCGCCCGCCGCTTACCGAAAGGGAAGAACCGGGATGGATGGAGAAGAATATGATCGTTCCGGTAGACAACACCAATGCCAAACGGCTGTACCACAAGCCGGGCTTTCGGGAGACCGGCAGAGTTCATGCAGTCACCGACGGACTGGATGAGATCGAGCTCTCAATGCCGTAAATCCGCAGACAAAGGAGCATCCATATGAAAAACGGAAAAAGCCCGGACCCGAATGTTGTCCACCCGATCGCGGGCTATGAAAACGAGATCTATGTGAAGCCGACGATCACGAATCCCAAGATCATCGTCGGCGAGTTTACCTATATCGCCGATTCCGAGTTTGAGCGCCACGTGACGCATCTGTATCCGTGGAGCCGGGACAGGCTCCTCATCGGGAAGTTCTGCCAGATCGCGGCGGGGGTCGAGTTCATGATGAACGACGCCAACCACCAGATGAACGCCGTCACGACCTTCCCGTTCTACACGCTCGAGGGCTGGGACATGGCGCCGCCCGCGTCGTCCGATCTGCCGTTCAAGGGCGACACGGTCATCGGCAATGACGTCTGGATCGGTGAGAACGCCGTGATTCTGCCCGGCGTGCACATCGGCGACGGCGCGATCATCGGCGCGAACAGTGTGGTGGGCTCTAACGTCGCGCCCTATACCGTCGTGGCAGGCAATCCGGCGAAACCATTGCGCAAACGCTTTGACGATGACCTGATTGACCTGCTGCTCCAATTCAAGTGGTGGGACAAGAGCGTCGAGGAGATCCAGAGCCTGATCCCGATTCTCACCTGCGGCGATCTGGAGAAGGTTCGGGAAGCGCTTGCGGCACGACTGCCCGCCCGGAGCGGGAGCCTGGACAAAGTGTGCCGAGATCTGGAACGGATCATCGAGAATCTCTCCGACGGGAAAGAAACCGTCCAAATCGCGGATGCATATTACACACTTGAAAATGTGCTGGCATCTCTCCGGGAATACTTGCAGGAGCTGAAGGCGCTGAACGCGCAGATCGCGGAGCATGGGAACACGGAGGAACTCTTGAGAATCGTGCAGGACAAGTATTCAGAGCTCTGGGTTTTCCAGCTCAGCTTCCCGATTGGGAGCCTGCAGAGCGTGATTGACACTCTGCGGAGCTATCCCGATGTCAAGGATTAGCACATTCCGGTCTGCCGGGTCTTGACGGAAACAGGTTTTTCATGAACAATTCAATATTATCCCTCCCCCGAAGGCAAAAGCCTTCGGGGGCTGTTCTTTTTCACCGCGCCGAGGCCGGAGCCGCCGTTCCGGAATCGTTGCTGAACCGTTCTTTCTGTGATATGATACAGACAAATCGTGGCTGCGCCGTCCGGCAGACGCCTGGAATGGATCAACAAGACAGAGCCGTTTTTGAAATGTGAATCCTCTGGAGTGAAACAGATGCGCAAACAGTTATTTGCATATGTCAAAAAGAAATATCATGCCGAGCCGGAGCATCTCTGGAGCCGCTATCCCGACTACGCGATCTTCCGCCATGCGGACAACAAAAAATGGTTCGGACTCGTGATGGATATCCCAAGGAGCAAGCTCGGTCTGGACGGCGAGGATGTTGTGGATATCCTCAACGTCAAGCTGCCGGACCCGCGTCTCGCGGATCTGCTCGTGCAGGAGCCCGGCTATTTCCGGGGCTACCACATCAGCCGCGGCAACTGGGTCTCGATCCTGCTGGACGGCTCCGTCCCGTTTGAGGACGTCCGCAGATGGCTGGCAGAGAGCTTTGCTGCCACAGCGTCCAAGGAAACAAAGCAGAAGCTCCGTCCGCCGAAGGAGTGGCCAAAAGCAAAAGAAACAGCAGAATGAAGCAAAAGGGGGAGTGCGTGTATGAACGGAGAAAAGCTGATCGCCATGCTGCAGGGCGAACCGTTTGAGCTGCAGCAAACGATGCTGGATGATTATGCCGATTATGTAGAGATCGACGAGCAGTTTCTGTATGATCTGATTTTCGAGATCCGTGACGCGAAGCTGTTTCGATACGTCATGGAGCAGTACTGCTCCGGCGTCGACGTGTCGGAGGACTTCCTGCGCGAGGTCAACGACAGCTTCCATAATCCAGCGCTCTTGAAGCATGCGCTGCAGAAGTTCTATGACGGACGGCAGGTCTCGGAGGCGTTTCTCAGCGATCTGGCGATCGATTACCGCGATGAATCCCTGCTGCGGTCTGTCATGGAGCATTACTTTGCCGGCGGACGCATCTCGACCGGGTTTCTCCACGAGATCGTCCTGATCTTCGAGTCCGAGGAGCTCACGGAGTATGTGCTCCGAAACCATTATCGCGCGGAATAACCGTGCGCTGTCAGAGAGACGCTATGGACATTCATCATCACTTCATCGAAGCGGGGCAGGGCGAGCCGCTGCTCCTGCTCCACGGCAACGGGGAGAACAGCGATTACTTCAAAGGGCAGATTGACGCGTTTGCGCGGCATTTCCATGTCTATGCCCTCGATACTCGCGGGCACGGGCAAACCCCGCGCGGCAGCGCGCCCTTCACCATCCGGCAGTTCGCGGAGGATCTGCTGGGCTTCATGGACGCGCATGAGATCGAGCGGGCGCATCTGCTCGGCTTTTCGGACGGCGGCAACATCGCGCTCATCTTCGCGCTCCGCCATCCCGAGCGTGTCGGCCGCCTGATCCTGAACGGCGCGAATCTGAACCCCGCCGGCGCGAAGCGCAGCGTTCAGATCCCCATCGAGCTCGGGTACCGTTTTGCAAGTCTCTTCGCGAGAAAAAGCGAATCCGCCCGCCGAAATGCGGAACTGCTTGGTCTCATGGTCAACGACCCGAATATCGATCCCGCCGACCTTGCGAAGATCCGATCCAAGACGCTCGTCATTGCCGGAACGAGGGATATGATCCAATCCGAGCACACCAGGCAGATCGCCGCCGGCATCCCGGACTCGCAGCTCGTCTTCCTTGAGGGCGATCACTTCATCGCAGGAAAGCACCCCGAGGCGTTCAACCGCGCGGTTCTGGCATTTTTGCGCGGCTGATGCAAAAAAGGCGCTGTCTCATTTCTGAGACAGCGCCTTTTTGATGTTTATGCCTTTTCAAACCACACCGGCAGATCGTCCGGGAGGCACGGCACGGTGACGGTTTCGCCGCGCGCGATCGCGTCGCCCTCGCCGCGCAGACGCCAACGGCCTTTCGGCAGCGTGACCGTGACGGCGTCCGCACCCTCGTCGAACACCGGGCAGACCAGCATTTTCTCGCCGCAGAAAAACCAGTCGCTCTCAACGTCATAGTTCGGATCATGCAGAAACACCGGGCGCAGGAGCGGCTCGTGCGCGATGCGGCAGCGCTCCGTCTCCTCATAGAGATATGGCACGAGCCGTTCCCGCAGCCGGAAGAGCCTGCGCACCGTGCCCATCCGCGCCGGATAGAGCCACGGCATCGTCGACGGCTCCCCGGGCTTCCACGAGTGCAGCGTAAAGCGCGGCAGAAACACGCCGTACTGCAGCCAGCGCAGAAAGAGCTCCTCTCCCGGCCGGGGCCCGGCAAACCCGCCAATATCGGGCCCGAAGAAGAGAAAGCCCGAGAGCGCCATCGTCATCGCCTGCTTGTGGTTCCATCGGAGCTCGGAGAAGTCCGTGTAATTGTCGCCCGTCCACGTGGAGGCGACGCGCTGCGTTCCCGCCATCGCGCAGCGGGAGACGTTGAACGGCGTCTCCACGCCCGCCTCGATGCACGTCTCGCGGCTCGCGCGCGCCATCAGATACGAAAACAGCGGGCGGATCCGGCTCGCGGAGACGCGCTTGCCGAAGCCGTGCGCCAGCACGTCCGCGTCCGGCACGTCATATTCGTTGTTGTCGTTCCAGATGTGCCGATAGCCCCGGTCGATCAATTCTTTCCGGACGCACTCCTTCCAGAACCGATATGCCCCCGGGTTTGTGAAATCGAGATAGCTCGCCATCCCGCCCCAGAAGGGGAACTGCGCGGGGCTGCCGTCGGCATAGTGCAGAAACCAGCCGTTTCGCGCGATGGTCTCATACAGCGGGTGATCGGTCAAAAACGCGGGCTTCACGTTCGGGATCAGATGCACCCCATGTTCTTCAAAGTGCTCTGCGAGACCCTCCGGCGAAGGGATCTTCTCCCGGTTCCAGTGGAACACGCACCGCCGCTCGCCGATCTGCGTATAGCCGCTGGAGAGATAAAACCCGCCCGCGCGCAGACCGTGCTCCTCGCACGCTTCGAGAAATCCGCGCAGGCGCTGATCCGAGTCCGGCGCGTCGGTGTATTCCATCGTGGAGCCGCAGTATTGAAACGCCCATTCCGGCACCGGCGCGGCCGTGCCGCAGAGCGCCGAAAACCGCCGCACGATCTCCATCGGCGTGCCGAGAATGAGATAAAACACGAGGCTCTCTTCCTCAAACCGCACCGCGTGGAACGGCTCATAGTAATTGTCGTGCTCCACGCCGAAGTCCGCCGCGCCGGTGCTGACGGTGTCGTAAAACAGCCCGTAGCTTCCGGCGTCATGGCTGCAGAGGAAGAACGGCACGTGCTTATAAAGCGGGTCGCTGTATTCCGCGCGAAAGCCCATCGAATCCGTCGCGGAGAGCACATATCGCCGGTTCGCCTTGTTCACCGGGCCGCTCTTGTCGCCGAGTCCGAACACACGCTCGCTCTCGAAGCGGTCTGTGTAATGGAATGATCCCCTGCCGAGCTCGCCCGCAAAGTTGTAGGCAAGACCGCTGCGGTCGCGGTAGAGCACGCCTTTTTCGGTTTCCGCCGTGATGCGGAAATTGCGCAGCGCGATGGAAAAGCGAACGCCGTCCAGCGCGAAGGACACGGACTCGTCCGTCTCCGTCACGGCGGGGGAGACGAGGGGGAAGCCCTCTGTGGAGCGCTTGTCGCGGCCTTCCAGAGGCACGTCCACACCTGC
Organism: uncultured Clostridia bacterium; assembly: GCA_946405655.1. Taxonomy (GTDB): domain Bacteria; phylum Bacillota; class Clostridia; order Oscillospirales; family Oscillospiraceae; genus CAG-103. The sequence goes on along the minus strand of CAMJHX010000058.1, from coordinate 2,379 downwards.
GGGGCAGACGCTCCACGTCGGCAGCAGGGGCGCATCGTCCCGCGTGATCGCCACGCGCAGCATGTGATCGAGAAAGTCCAGCCGCGCCGTCACGCCGTCGGCTGCATAAATCCGGTGCGAAGCGCCGGCTTCCGTTAACGCAAATCGATGGTCAAACTTCATGCCTCGGGGTCCTTTCTCCTAAGGAAATTGCGCGCCATTTTGCCGTAGGCGGCGCGGCCCATCGCGGTCTTTTTTTCGCCGATGCGCAGCACGCGCGTGCGCAGTCCATGCCCGGCGCGCTCCCAGCGCGGCAGACCGTCGCCGTTCGGGTCGCCGCAGCGGGCAAAGTTCGCGATGTATGCGGTCAGCTCCTTTTCCGCCACGCGGTCGCGCAGCGTGTAGGGCCGCCAGCTTTTCGCAATCGTGCCGAGCGCGTAGCGCAGATCCGCCGAGTGGAAGGCGCGGTTGTCGTCGCCCGGCGCGTTCCGGTCGAAAAAGTAAATGTAAGCCCCCGTCTGCCGCCCGAAGCGGTTGCCGATCCACGCCATCACGGGCGCGTACATGTCGGCGTTCGAGTAGCCGATCAGGTAATCGAGCGCGAGCGGCTCGCGGATGAGCGCGCCCACCGGCTTCGGGATCAGCACCCCGTCCACCACCGGCATCGTGCAGTAGGTCGTGTCGCTCCGCCGCTCCTTCATCTTTTCCGTCGTGTCGTACAATATCTGCAGCGGCGCGCGCCGCAGTGCATCGAAGCTCTCGCAGCCCGCGACGCGGATGTATTCCTCCCAATAATCGCGCGTCTGCTCCGCCGGGCGGGGCAGGGCGAAGCTTGGGAATTTCCCAGCGCCGGAGAGCATGACCGCGCGGCGAAACAGCCCTCGGTTCGCGGGATTGATGCAAAGATACTGCACCGAGATCGCCCCCGCGCTCTGGCCCATCAGCGTGAGATTCTCCGCGGCGCCGCCGAAGTCCGCAATGTGCGCGCGCACCCAGCGCAGCGCCGTCAGCTGATCGTCCAGCCCGAAGTTTCCCTCGCGGCCAAACTGCTTCTTCACTTCCTCGTGCGTCAGATAGCCCAGCGGCCCCACGCGGTAGTTGGCGAACACCGTGAGAATCCCGAGCTCCGCGAGCGCCGCGCCGTCGAAGGTGTCCTCCGCGTTCAGCCCGGAGTCAAAGCCCCCGCCGTAGAAAAAGAGGATGACCGGCGCGTCCTTCGCCCCATAGGGGACATAGATGTTGAGATTCAGACAGTCCTCGCTGTATTCCGCCTCGAGCGTCTGGCGGTATTCCTTCTTGTAAAACCGGCGCGTCGGGTGCTCCAGATGCTCATGCACCGCCCGGTTCTGCGGGCAGCCGGGGCCGAAGCGCGTCGCGTCCAGCTCGCCCTCCCAGCGATCTATGGGCTCGGCATAGCAAAACCGCGCCGCCTTCGCAAACGGCACGCCCAGAAATGCATGGCACCGCCCGGTATCCACCCCGCGTAAAACGCCGCACACCGTCTCCAGCCGTATTTCACCATCTCGCATCGAACCGTCTCCTCTCGTTCAGATAGCCTCATCTTACCACAAGCAGAGGAAAAAGGAAACTCCGCAGCGCACCTTGTAGGGCGCGATGCCCACATCGCGCCGCGCAGAACCAGCCGATTTTGTCGCTGCTCTTGGGCGAATTCGAAATTGATAGTCCATTTGCCATAGGGCGGGTCGCTTGCGCCCGCCGCTTACCGGAAGCAGAACCCCACAGGCGGGCGCTGACGCGACCCGCTCTGCGGCGTCTGAATGAACACACATGATCATGGCAGGCAACACGCAGGTCGCCCCTACAGCTCGCTTTCACATCTGCCGTTGCCTCCGCTGCCGCGGGATGCTATAATGATTCTATCAACTGACTTGTGAGGGATCACTGTGAAAACAGAACAGTATTTTTATCATCTCTCCGTCCTGATTGACGGCGCCGAAGATCTGGCGCTTGAACATGAGCTGGACGAGGTCGTCCGAAGCCACCTGTCCGGCAAACGTGCCCAACTGGTGTCATCTGCCTCCGAGCCGCTGGAAGGGGAGAACTTTGGCCGCTGTGAATGCTGCGGAACGTGGGTGAGCGACCGCAGCGCGCCGGATTGCGTCCGGGCGTTTTCCGACGGCGCGAAAATCGCAGGGAAATGGTACTGCGATCTCTGCCTGCCGCAGGGCCACCCCAAGGCATTTTGAACCTGTGAGATGAAAAACCAAACCGATCTCATCCGCACCTGTGACGAGTGCGGCAGCGCATATCTCGCTTCCTCGTCGCAGATGGCGAGCCTCTGCCCGGAGTGCGCGCACATCCTTTACGGATACCCGAACTGCGCGCACATCTTCCGCGCCGGGAAGTGCGTCAAATGTCTCTGGGACGGCAGCCGAAGCG
>CAMJHX010000057.1 GCA_946405655.1 uncultured Clostridia bacterium | reverse complement strand
AAATAAACAGCACTGCTCCGGCTCAGACGCCGGAGCAGTTTTCTTTTTCTCGCTAAAGTCAAAAAATATGATTGCCGAAAACAGGGCGGTGTGCTATACTGAGCGTGGGATGTCAGACACATCGGAACATTCCTGACGCAAAAGCGTCATATGAACCAAACAAAAATTTATTTTACAGGAGGAACACCAACATGAGCATTCTTTCCCGTTTCAGCGACATCGTTTCCGCGAACATCAACGCTCTGCTCGAGAAGGCAGAGGATCCCGCCAAGATGATCGACCACTATCTGATGAAGGCGAAGGAAGATCTCGCCGCCGTCAAGGAGGAGACCGCGGCAGTCATGGCGGAGGAAGCCCGCTGCAAGCGCCTGATGGACGACGCGCAGGACGAGGTCGAGAAGTATGAGAAGCTCGCGAAGAAGGCGCTGAAGGCCGGCAACGAGGGCGACGCCCGCCAGCTGATCGAGCGCAAGCAGGAGCTGGAGAAGGCGCTCATCGCCGCGACCAACAACTACACCCTCGCCAAGAACAACGCCGACAAGATGCGCCAGATGTATGAGAAGCTGAGCCAGGACGTTGCCACGCTGCAGGCGCGCCGCAGCAACATCAAGGCGACCGTCGCCGTTGCCAAAACGCAGGAGCGCATCAACCAGTCCACCGCGAAGGCGGAGAGCGCCAAGGGCTCCCTCGCCGCCTTTGACAAGATGGAGCAGAAGGCTCAGCAGATGCTCGACAAGGCGAACGCCGAGGCAGAGCTCAACGGTCTGGCTGCGCCCTCGACGATCACGCTGGAGGAGAAATACTCCGAATCCAGCGACGCCATGGTCGACGATGAGCTGGCCAGAATGAAGGCCGAGCTCGGTCTCTAAGCCATGGCCGGCGGAAGAGTCGGCGGCGGAGGCCATGCTTCCGGCGGCGGAGGCGGGCATATCGGCGGAGGCGGCAGAGTCGGCGGCGGCTCCGGCGGGAGCTTCGGCGGCGGCAGCTTCGGCGGAGGCTGGAGCGGCGGCGGCAGCTGGGGCGGAAGCTGGGGAGGCAGCAGCCACAGACCCAGTAACACCCGCCCGGGCAGCAGCGGATACCGCCCGACGCACTACCCCACCTACGTTCGTCCGGTGATCTACACCAGCGGCGGTGGCGGCGGCGGAAACTACAATAACCACAGCTCCGGCGGCGGTGGCGGCGCAGGCTGTCTCACCGGCTCGGTCGGGATGCTTCTGGCTGTGTTTCTGCTGATCGCATTCATGATGATCTTTGTGTCCGTCATGATGCCCACGTCCGCAAGCGACGTCACTGCCTCGACGGTAAACCGCGAGCCGCTCCCTGCCGGGAGCGTGGAGCTCACGGAGTACTATCAGGATACGACCGGACTGATCCGCCGCAGCAGCACGCTGCAGGCCGGCATGAAGTACTTCTATGAGAAGACCGGCGTGCAGCCCTATCTGTACATCACAAGAGATATCGACGGCGACACCTACCCCTCCGACGCGGTGCTGGAGGAATACGCGCAGGCGCTGTATTCGCAGCTGTTTTCGGACAATGCGCACCTGCTCATGATCGTCTATGACCCGGACAGCAGCGGCTTTGGCTACTACTACATCCCCGGCAACGCTGCCAAGACCGTGCTGGACGCCGAGGCGCTGGAGATCTTCGAGGGCTACGTCTATCAGGACTCCCCCGACTACCTCTCCGGCAGCGCGGAGACCTATTTCTCCGAGGTGTTTGAGCACACGGCAGACCGGATCATGAGCGTGACGCGCTCGAGCACGTTCTACGTCGGCATCGCGCTGGCGGTGCTCGCGATCCTCGCGCTGCTGTTCCACTGGTGGAAGAAGGTCAAGGAGCAGAAGAACAAGGAAGCCGAGCATATGGAGGCTGTGCTGAACGCCGATATCGACGACCTCGTGGACAATCCCGAGCTGAAGGATCTCGAGGAGAAGTACGGCAAGGAAGACGCCTCTGCCAAACCAAATACCCAGACCCAGACAAAGCCGAAATCCGACGACGGCTTTACCGACGCGGATCTCAAGGATCCCACGCTGGCGGATCTGGAAGAGAAATACAAAGACTAATGCAAAAGAGAGCCCGGCATGTGCCCAGGCTCTCATTTCTTGCCTTCCCCCTCTGGGGAAGGGAAACCGCGCTCGCGCGGTGGATGAGGGGCGATTGATCTCCGCACCGAAAACAGACGCTGTAGGAGCGAATATCATCCGCCCGCGCAGGATCATCTGAATCGATGGTATTGTTCGGCGAATTCGCAATTGGCAATCCTCTGCCGTAGGGCGGGTCGCTTGCCACAGGAGCCTGCCGCACAAAGAAAACCAGACCCGCCGAATGGCGGGTCTGGTTTCATCTGAAAAAGAGTTGAGAGTGGAGATCAGGAAGCGGTGAGTCATTCGCTGAAATGTGTCATCTCAGGAAACTCCACTCTCCACGTTCCACGCTTGCACTCATCACGACGTGGGCCACGTATTCCCCAGGTCCGGTCTGATCGGATCGAAGATCTCATACGTGTCGTAGAACTTGCTGTACTCCTGGATGCAGGCGCCGCTGCGGAGCGTCGTTCCGTCGGGGTGGAGACGGTCGCAGATGACGGCGGAAATGTCCTGCTTGATATACGAGAAGGAGTTGATGCCGACGCTCGCGAACACGCGGAAGCCCTTGTCGTGCAGATACCGGAACTTCGGGCCGGTGGTGTGCCAGTCGTCGCCGTCCGGGCGCGCGCCGTGGGGGTAGAAGAGGATGTTCGTCGGGCCGACGAGCGAGCCGACCTCATCGAGCCACTTCTCCGTGTCCTTCTGCACCCAGCCGAGATCCGTGCTCTCGGCGGCGAGGTTGATGTGACCCCAGGTGTGGCTGCCGAAGGTCCAGCCGGTCTCCTTCAGGCGCTCGATGACGGGCTTGACCGCCTCGATCTCCTTCTGGCGGTTGGCCTCATATTCCTGCTCGGTGCCGGCGGGGATCTCGGAGTCGATCTGCGTGCGGTAGCCGAGGATGCCCTCATAGCCCGTCAGCGAGAAGATCGCCTTCGCGCCGTTGAGCGAGAAGTCCGGGTGCTGATACACGAACTGATCGAGGATCGGCGTCGCGTCGAGATCCTTCGTCAGGAAGACCTCCTTCGTGTAGGGGTCGGTGCACTCCGCCCAGATCTCCCCGTCGTCGCCGACGACGAGCTTGGAGGTGAAGCCCTCCTCGAGCATATAGGGATAGTAGTTCACATCGTCAAAGGAGATGATCAGCGGCTTCTTCCCCTCGGGGAGCATGAGCGTGTTTCGCACCATGTGCGTGCCGCTCTCGTCGGTCACCTCGCTCCAGACGTCTTCCATCGCAACGAGGATGAAGCCCTTGTCATAGACGCTCTGGAGGATCTTGTTGTATTCGTCGACCGTCACCATCCAGTCGTCCAGACCGAGGCGCTGCGATTCACTCGCGCCGCTCTCATAGAACGCATACTTCGGATAGGCGATGATCGGGTGGAAAAACAGATGCTCCACGACCTGATCCGGGCCCCAAGCCTGCGTCAGCTGGCTCTCGGACCAGTAGTTCTTCACCGCGTCGTAGGGATCCTTCGCGCTCGGCGTCGGCGTCGGCTCGGGCGTATCCGCGGCGAGATCGGCGGAGCCCTCCTCCACGGGAATGTTCGCCGCGGCGTCGTTGGGGTCTGCGCCCTTGTTGTCCAGCGCGAAATGCACCAGCATGAACACGAGCGCCAGCACCGCAACAAGGATCATGAAAAAGATGATGAATCTGCGGGAAATGTATTGCTGCACGGTTTTCTTCCTCCTGCTTTCTTCTTATTAAATATCCAGTCTCGGGATCGTTTTGGTCACATAGGTCTCCCGGTGCAGGGGACGGAGACTGTCCGCCGCCCATTTTGCCTTCTCCGCGTCCGGGAAGAGCGCGAAGACTGCCGAGCCCGTGCCGCTCATGGCGGCGCCGTAGGCGCCGAAGCCGAGCAGCATGCTCTTGATGCTGTTAATATCGTTCGCCCGCCGGTCGAGCACGTCCTCGAACACGTTGAACATGCGCTGGCTGAGCCCCTTCACGTCGCCGCGCTCGAGCGCGAGCAGAATGCCCGCCGTGTCCGGGCGGCAGCGGCTGGAGCGGCTGTCGATCCGGCTGAAGAGCTCCGGCGTCGAGATCGGGAAATCCGGCTTGCAGATCACGACGTCCGTCTCCGGCATCGGCGTCAGCGCGGTGAGCACCTCGCCTCTGCCTTCGGCGAGCATCGTGCCGCCGGCGATGCAGTAGGGCACGTCCATGCCGAGCTTCATGCCGAGCTGCTCCAGCGCCGCACAGGAGAGGGGGCGGCCAAAGTGTTCGTTCAGCGCGCGCAGCACCGCCGCTGCGTCCGAGGAGCCGCCGCCGAGCCCCGCGCAGACGGGGATGCGCTTGCGCAGCCGCACGCTCGCGCCCATGCCGGCGTGGCCCGTCTCCTCGAGAAAGAGCCGCGCGGCCTTGAGCGCGATGTTCCGCTCGTCATTCGGCAGATAGCGCCGGTCGGACTGGGCGTAAAACTGCCCGTCCGTATTTAAGAGAATGCTCACGTCGTCGTGGTGCTCCACGCTCTGCATCACCATGCAGAGATCATGGTACCCGTCCGGACGCTTCGAGAGCACGTCCAGCGACAGATTCAGTTTTGCATAGGCTTTTGTATAGATAACTTTCATAGAATCCTCCAGTATAGCTTCATTATATACAATCTTTTCCGAATTGCAACGTGCTGTCCAAAAATTCATGAAATTTTATATTTTGCCCATGCAACACCTGTGAAAAAACGCCCGGATTGTTTTGACAATTGTTACGGTACATGGTATAGTAAATAAGTGTTTTTATGTACCCTATGACGAAAAACGGTTCCGGGAGGTGAGGGCTTATGAACGGACCGTTCAGCGCGGGTCAGTATGCGCTCGGCGTCGTGCTCGGTCTCGCGCTGGGAATGCTCTTCGGCTGGGGCAATATGCACATCACGAAGCGCGCCGTGAAAAAGAACAACGGCGACGGGCTCGCCGCAGTCGCGGCGACGAATCTGCTCCGCTCGTTTGTCAACGTCGTGGCGCTCGCCATCGTGTTTTTCACGCGCAATCTTGTGCCGCTGCCGTTTTATGCCACCATCATCGCCACTGCCACGGGACTCGCGTTCGGCAACGTGTTTTTCACCTGGCTGCTGACGAAGGAAATGAAGAAGGACATGGAAGCCGCCCGGCAGCAAAAGGCGGATTCCGAGGGAGGTGAATGAGCTTGGAAGAGACTTCGAACGTGCTGTTCAGCATCGGGCCATTGGAGGTCACGAAGACGGTCGTCTCCATGTGGGCGATCATCGCGGTGCTGGCGATTGTCAGCTTTCTTGCCACGCGCAATCTGAAGGCCGTGCCCGGCAAGCTCCAGAACCTTGCGGAGATGGCGGTCGAGAAGCTGCTCGATTTCTTCGGCGGCATCATGGGCGCGGAGAACGCGAGACGGTATTTCCCCATCATGGCGACGTATTTCATCTTCATCGTCGTTGCGAACTACTCCGGTCTGCTTCCCGGCGCGGGCAGCGTCTTCGCCGTGCCGACGGCGTGTCTCTCCGTCACGGCGGGACTTGCGATCGTGGCGTTTTTCACCACGCACACGATCGGCATCCGGCGGCAGGGACTCGGGCACTATCTGCTCACGTTCTTAAAGCCGATCATCATCATGCTGCCGCTCAACCTCATTGAGCAGGTCGTGCGCCCGTTTTCGCTCGCGCTTCGACTTTACGGCAACCTCTACGGCGAGGAGATGGTCTCCGAGCAGATGGGGCATCTGCTGCCGATCGGTCTGCCGATCGTCATGCATGTGCTGAGCCTGCTCTTCTGCCTCATCCAGGCGGTTGTCTTCACGATGCTGCTGAGCATCTATATCGCCGAGGCCACCGGCGAGGAGGAATAATTATTCCCCGCTCCGCCAAGAAACCGCAAAGCAAAACAAACTTGATATACTAGGAGGAAACAATCATGTCTGCATCCGCTATCATCGCGCTCGCCGCGGCGCTCGCCGTTGCGCTCAGTACCATCGGCCCCGGCATCGGTCAGGGTATCACCGCGTCCAAGGCCATGGAGGCCATTGCCCGCCAGCCCGAGGCCGCCGGCAACATCCGTTCCACCATGATCATCGCCATGGCGCTGATGGAGGCTCTCACGATCTACGGCCTTCTGATCGCCTTCATGCTGATCGGCAAGATCTGATCAAATCGAATAGGAGGCAGACGTTTTGAGCATTAACGTTTCAGAACTGATCTGGACGATCCTGTGCTTTTTCGTGCTGCTGTTTGTGCTGAAACAATTCCTGCTGGACCCCATCCTCAAGGTCATGGACGCCCGCAAGGCGAACGTGGAGGAGGGACTCGAGGCTGGCCGCCAGGCCAAGCTCGCCCGCGACGAAAACGACGAGGCGCTCCTGCGGGCAAAGAAGGACGCCGCTCAGCAGGCGAACGCCCTCGTGCAGGAGGCCAAGAGCGCGGACGAAAAGGCGCGTCAGGCTGCCATCACCGAGGCAAAGCAGCATGCCGCGCAGTCCATGAAGGACACGCGCGAGCAGCTGAAGGCCGAGGAGCAGGCGGTGTCCGAGGAGCTTGAGCAGGAGCTGCCCGCGCTCGTCGAGACGCTCGCCGCGGCGCTTTTGAAGGAAGCGAGGTGATCGGGTTATGTGGAAGGAATTTCTCTATAGTCTGATCAACTTCCTGATCCTCTTCGGCGTCCTCTTCCTCATCACGAGGAAGATGATCGCGAAGATGTTCCGCTCCCGGCAGGAGAAGATCGGTCAGGACCTGCAGGACGCCGACGACGCCCGCAGGGAGGCCGAGCGCCTCACCGAGGACATCGCCGAGGCGAACGCGCAGGGCGAGCGCGACCGTGCCGCCATCCTCTCGGACGCGAAGGTGCGCGCGGAGGAATCCAGCGCCGCCGCCGCCGTCGAGCGGCAGGGCGAGGTACACGCCCTCAAGCTCGCCGCCGAGCAGAGCGAGGAGCAGCTTCGCGCCGATATGGAAGCGCGCGTCCGCCGCGAGACGGTGCGCCGCGTGGCCGAGGCCGCAGGGGAGACCCTCAAGGAGGACCGCTTCGCTCCTGCCCGGCAGGGACTCACAGACAGCTTCATCGAACAGATCAAAGAATTGGTGGCAGCAATGCCGAGTGATATTTTGAATATGAACGAATTAAAGAAACTGGATATTTCCATCTCCAGCGCGGAGCCCCTCTCCGACGAGGAGATGAAGAAGCTCACGCAGATCCTCTGCGAGACCTTCATCTCCTGCCATAACGAGGTCGATAAGGACCTCATCGGCGGCGTGCGCATGCGCGTGGGCGACACGGTCTATGACGGCACGCTCTCCCACTCGCTCGACCGTCTCACGCAGGATGTGGAGCGCAATACCCTCCAGAGCGACAGCGAGACCCAGTCCATCGCCGAGGGCATCCGCGAAAAGCTGAAAAAGCCCGCCACGGACATCGATGTGTTCCAGACCGGCGAGGTCATCAGCGTGTCGGACGGCATCTGCCGCGTCTCCGGCCTCGCGGACGTTATGGCCGGCGAGATGCTGGAGTTCCCCGGCGACCTCAAGGGCATGGTCATGGACCTCGACAGCGAGGACGTCGGCGTCGTCCTGCTCGGCAACTTCGAGTCCGTGCAGGAGGGCATGAGCGTCCGCCGCACCGGGCGCATCATCGAGGTGCCGGTGGGCGACGCTATGATCGGCCGCGTGGTCGACTCCCTCGGCCGTCCGGTCGACGGCAGAGGCCCCATCGCCGCGACCGAGCACCGCGCCATCGAGAGCCCCGCGCCCAATGTCCTCAACCGCCAGCCCGTCAGCGTTCCGCTGCAGACCGGCATCAAGGCGATCGACGCGCTCATCCCGATCGGCCGCGGCCAGCGCGAGCTCATCATCGGCGACCGCCAGACCGGCAA
>CAMJHX010000056.1 GCA_946405655.1 uncultured Clostridia bacterium | reverse complement strand
TATGGACGCAAAAGTTTCTCAGCTCCTCAACGAGCAGATCAACAAGGAATTCTACTCCGCCTATCTCTATCTCGACATGGCGAACTATTACGACGCCAAGGGGCTCGACGGCTTCGCCAACTGGTTTGAGATCCAGGCGAAGGAGGAGCAGGATCACGCGATGCTGATGTATCAGTATCTGCACAACAACGACCAGACCGTCACGCTCGAGGCGATCGCGAAGCCCGACAAGGTCTATGCCGAGCTTATCGAGCCGCTGAAGGCCGCCTATGAGCATGAGCAGTTCGTCACCGCCTCGATCCACACGATCTATGCCGCTGCCAAGGCTGCCGACGATTTCCGCGCCATGCAGTTTCTCGACTGGTTCGTCAAGGAGCAGGGCGAGGAGGAGAAGAACGCCTCCGACCTCATCACGAAGATGGAGCTCTTCGGCTCCGACGCGAGAGGGCTCTACATGCTCAATCAGGAGCTCGCCGCCCGCGCCTACAGCGCCCCCTCGCTCGTGCTGTAATTACCAAACATAAAAAAGAGAGCCGCGTCGCGGCTCTCTTTTTTTAATTGCCCAGCTCGTCGTGCGTCACGACGTTGGTCAGGTATTTCGCCCCCATCGGGCTGGTGTACATGCCGTCGAGCTCGCTCGTTGCGAGATAGACGTCCGTGTAGAGATACAGCGGGCAGACCGCCCAGGTGCTCATCAGCAGGTTCTCCGCCTCGTGCATCAGGCGATAGCGCTCGATCGGCGCGGTGCTGCTCATGATGGAGTAGAGCAGGCCGTCATAGGATTCCATCCAGCTGAGATCCTTGCGCTTCTCTCCGGCGATCGTGGCGCTGTAGCCGCGGTAGTTCGCGTGCTCGCCCCAGCCGAGGCCGATGTGGTTGCCGCTCGTGCTCCAGAGATTCAGAAACAGCGTCGGGTCGTCGTAATCCGCCGTCCAGCTGCTGCGCGTGATGGAATATTCGCCCTTGTCGCGCTCGGCGAGGAAGGTGTTCAGATCCGGCGCGGAGATCGTGAGCTTGATACCGTAGTCGGCGTAGAGCTCGCGCAGATAGTTCGCGATGTCCACATGGCCGAAGGAGTCGCTCGTGAGCACCTTCAGCTCCGGGAAGTCCACGCAGCGGTCGGCCTTGGAGACGGTGAACTTCTTGCTCGAATCCGCCACGGCGCGCAGGAGCTTGATCGCCTGCCTGCAGTTGTCGGCGTAATCGTCCGCCGCCACGCTGTAGTAGCCGCCGCCCTTGCCGTCCGGACCGTTGTGCGCCGTGAAGAGCGAGCCGTCCGCGTCCGTGATGCCGTCCGGCACATAGCTCGAAGCCGGCACCTGACCGGATTTCGCGATCGCGTCGCAGATGTACTGCCGGTCGATCAGCAGGCTCAGCGCCTGCCGCAGCTGCACGCGCTCGGCCTCGGTGAAGTCCTTGAGCGCGGGGTCGTTGAGGTTGAAGCAGAGGCTGTAAACACCCACGCGGCTCGCGGTGTAATAATTGTCCGCGTAGGTCTTCCGCAGCGTCTGCAGCTGATCGGAGGGCAGGGTGGAGATCATCGCGTACCGCCCGGAGATCCAGCCCTCCACGGCCTCGGCGGGATCGTCCGTGAAGTCAAAGCGGAGCACGTCCGCCGTCACGCTCTGCGCGTCCCAGTAGCGCTCGTTTTTCTCGAGGATCATACCCGTCGGCGCGAACGCTGTCATGCGGAACGGCCCGCTCACGGCGAGACGATCCGGCGCGAGCGACCAGCCGTCGCCGGAGTCCACGGCCTTCTTCTGCACGGGGAAGAAGACGGGGTTTGCAAGCAGCTTCAGGAAGTTCGGCTCGCTGAAGGCGAGCACCACGGTCAGCGTTCTGCCGTCGGCCGAGGCGGTCACGTTCAGCTCGTTCTTGTCGAAGCCCTCGATGCAGTCGAAGAGGTAGCGCTGGTCAGCGTCCTGCGTCTGCACCACGCGGTTCCAGGCGTAGACAAAGTCCTCCGCCGTCAGCTTGCTGCCGTCCGACCATTTGAGGTTCTCCCGCAGCCGGAAGGTATAGACCGGCTGACCGGCCTCGTTCACGGTCGGCGCGGGCAGGCTTTCGCACAGATCCGCCTCCAGCTCCACCGTGTCCGATCCGGCGCGGCGGTAGGCGACAAGCCCGGAATAAAGGTTCACAAGATAGGTCGCGTCGTCTGTGGAGACATATTGCGCCGGGTCGAGCGAGACAGGCGCCTTGCCGAGACAATAGGTCGTCGGCCAGATGACCTCCACCGGCTCCGGCGTGACGTCCGGCGTCGGCACCGCCTCCTCTGTCTGCGAGCCGCAGGCGGCGAGAGACAGCAGCAGCACCAGCGCCAGCAGCAGCGCGGGCAATCGTTTCATCATGGTTCCTCGGTCCTTTCTGCAAAGTGGGTGGATCGATAACTAATCTATTATACCATAGAACGCCCCGGAACGCAACCGGATCGACCTTCATTCCCCACTTTCGACAAAAAGTGGTGCGTTTAAAAGCTCAAACGCACCACTGATATGCATTTTCAGACCTCAAAAGCCCATGTGCCGTTTTCAAACACCGGCACAGTGCGCCCGTCGCGGCAGTGCGCCGTGATGGTGAGATCTTCCGTTCCGATCATGAAATCGACGTGGATCATCGAGTCGTTCACGCCCATCTCGCGCATCTCCTCGAGCGAGCGGTCGGCATAGCCCTCGATCGTGTCGATGAAGCCCATGCCCAGCGCCAGATGGCAGCAGGCGTTCTCGTCAAAGAGCGTGTTGTAAAACAGCAGACCCGTCTCGTTGATCGGGCTGCTCCACGGCACGAGCGCGCACTCGCCGAGATAGCTTGCGCCCTCGTCCATCGAGATCATCTTCTCCAGCAGCGCCTGACCCTTCTCTGCCTTGACCTCCACGGCCTTGCCCTCGTGGAAGCGGACGGAGAAGTTTTCGATCAGCTCGCCCTGCCAGCTCAGCGGCTTGGAGGAATAGACGACGCCCTCGGCCACGCCGCGCTTCGGGCTGATGAAGCACTCCTCGGTCGGCATGTTGGGGTTGAAGGTCACGCCGCCGATCGTGTCCTCCGCGCCGCCGCAGAAGCGGGCTTCGGGAATCATGCCGACGGTGAAGTCCGTGCCGTTCGAGGCGTGGTACTCGAGCGATTCGATGCCGAGGCTGTTCAGATAGGCGCAGCGGGCCTTCAGCTCGCGGTTGTGCGCGTCCCATGCGGCCACGGCGTCCATGCCCTCGCTGGCGCGGCAGGTGGAGAGGATCGCCTCCCACAGCGCCTCCATCGCCTGATGCTTGGAGAGGTGGGGGAAGACCTTCTTCGCCCACGCAGCGCCCGGCACGGCGGCGATGCACCACTGATAGCGCCCCTCCATCTGATCGCGGTAGGGCTTCACGATCTTGTAGCGCGCCTGACGGCCCTTGGCGGCCTTCGCCTGATTCATGCCCTTGAGCCCGTCGGGGTCCTCGCTGTCGAGATAGATGCGCACGGGCAGGTTTTCCACCTGCCAGCGCAGCTTCTCCTCCTCCCATTTTTCCACCGTGCCGAGCGTCTTCACGCTCTGGTGGCGGACATGGAGCTTTTCGAGCGGCTGATGCTGCCATTCCACGCGCACCTCGCGCGCGCCGGCCTTGTAGCACTCGTCCACGAGCATCGTCACGAAGTCGCCCTGGTCGATCTCGGCGACGATGATCACGTTCTGACCCTTCTGGATGCGGCCGCCCTCGACGGCGATCAGACGGGCGTAATTGCGGAGTACGGATTTTTTCATTTCAATTCTTCCTTTCTCGGATGTTCGGGGAGCGTCACGGTGAAGGTCGTGCCCTTGTCCACGGCGCTGTCCACGGTGATCGTGCCGCCGTGCAGCAGCACGATCTGGCGCACCATGCTCAGGCCCAGACCCATGCCGCCCTGCGAGCGGCGGCTGTCCTCCGCCTGATAGAACCGCTGGAAGATCCGGCTTCGATCCTCCTCAGAGATGCCGATGCCGTTGTCCTCCACGGTCAGGCGCGCGCCGTCGCCGGCGCGGTGGAGCGTCACGCGGACGAACCCGTTTTCCCTTCCGAATTTATATGCGTTGTCAATGAGATTCTGCAGCATGCGGCTGATGAGAAACACGTCGATCTCCGCGTAGAGCTCCGGCTGAATGTCGGTCTGCAGACGGATGCCGCTGCGCGCCACGATCGCCTGCTCCTCGCACACCACGTGCACGAGATCGCTCAGATCGGCGTATTCGAGGTTCACCTTCTGCGTCCCCTGATCGAGCCGCGTGATCTCGAGCAGGCTCCTCACGAGCGTGCTCATCTTCTCCGCCTGCCGCTGGATCACGTCCAGCGACGCCTGATAGTCCTCCGGCGTCTTCGCGTTTTTCTGCGCGTAGCTGCACTCGGCGAGGATCACGGTCGTCGGCGTGCGCAGCTCGTGCGACGCGTCGGACGTGAACTGCTGCTCCGCCTCAAACGAGGCCTCCAGGCGGTCGAACATGTTGTCAAAGCTCGCGGCGAGCTGGCTCACCTCGTCCTTTCCGCCCGTCGCGCCGATGCGCGCCTTCAGATCCTGCCCGTCGGAGATTGCGTTCGCCGCCTCCGTCACGGCCTTGATCGGCTTGAGCGCCTGTCCCGCGATCAGATAGCCGCCGAGGATCGAGAGAATCAGCAGCACCGGCAGCACCGACCATGCCACCGCGATGATCGCCGTCATGAAGCTGCCGCCCGTGGGCTCGGCGTCGATCACGCCGCGCAGCCAGACCCCGCCGACGAACATGTCCAGATGCATGTCGTAAACATAGAATTCCTGCCCGCCGCATTTCACTCGCCGCAGCGAGTGATCCTGGAGCGGCTCGTCGGCGGTGAATTCTGCCGGCATCGCCCCGCGCACAGCGTTCTGCTCCTCGTCATACAGCGCGGAGTAGACGCCCTTGGTGTAGTATTTGACCTTGTCAAATTTGAATTCCTGATCGGTGAAGGTCACGCGGTTCAGGTTCGCCTCCATCACCTGCACGAGCCTGCGCTCGGGATTGTTCGTCACGACGTTGCCGTTGATGACCATAATGAACGTGAGCACGAGCGCTTCGATCACGAGCATGATGAGCGCGAAGAACAGCGTGATTCTGCTTTTGATCGACACGGCTTATTCTTCCTCTCTCAGCACCCAGCCCACGCCCCACACGGTGTGGATGAGCTTTCGCGGCCAGCCGCTGTCAATCTTGCGGCGGAGATAGCTGATATAGACGTCCACCACGTTGGAGCCGCCGGAATAGTCATAGTTCCAGAGATTGTTTTCGATGCTCTCGCGCGAGAGGACCACGCCCTTGTTGCGGATCATGTATTCCAGCAGGGCGAATTCCTTCGTCGAGAGGTTGATGTTCTTCTCTCCGCGGCGCACGGTGTGCGCGCCGGTGTCGACCGTGAGATCGCCCACGGTGAAGAGATTCGTCGTGCTGCCGGAGTGCTTGCGCGTCACCACGCGGATGCGCGCCATGAGCTCTTCAAAGCTGAAGGGCTTCACGAGATAGTCGTCCGCCCCGGCGTCCAGCCCGCGCACGCGCTCGGTCACCGCGTCCTTCGCCGTCAGGAAGATCACGGGCGTCTCGTCGCCCTGCGAGCGCAGGCGGGCGAGCAGCTCCATGCCGTCCATGCGCGGCATCATCCGGTCGAGCACGATCACGTCGTAGCTTGCGCCGGAGAGATAGTCCAGCGCCTCCAGCCCGTCATAGCAGGCGTCCACGCTGCAGCCCTCGGCGGTGAGCGTCTTGGTGAGGATGCGGTTGAGATCCCGCTCATCCTCCACCACGAGTATTCTCATCTGGGATCACCTCAAATTTATATTCTACCACAAATACGGATAGAAGAAAAGAGCGGTTGCCGCAGCGCTCCGTTTCCGGTATAATGGGGAAAACCGGAAAGGAGGCGTCTGCATGGCTGAGATCACGATTTTTGAGCAGGCGTTCTGCCCCTACTGCCGCAAGGCGCACAAGGCGCTCACCGCGCTCCGGGAGGAAAACCCCGCCTACGCCGCAGTGAACGTGCGCTGGATCGACGAAAACCGCCAGCGGGGACTCGCGGATCAATATGACTATTGGTATGTCCCGAGCGTCTATCAGGGAACACGCAAGCTCTATGAGGCCGATCCCTCTGAGGGTTATGAGGAGATCAAGGCAAGTCTCAGGGCCGCGCTCGATCAGGCGCTGGAGGGTGCGCAATGACGAGGGAAGACGGAATGCGCCTCGCGCTGCAGCAGGCGCAGGAGGCGTTCGACGCCGGGGAGGTGCCGGTCGGCTGTGTCATCGCGGACGGGGAAGGACGGATCATCGGCCGCGGCCGCAACCGCCGCGAGGAGAGCCACCGCGCCGACGCCCACGCCGAGATCGAGGCGATCGGCGAGGCGTGCGAGGCTCTCGGCACGTGGCACCTGGAGGACTGCACGCTCTATGTCACGCTCGAGCCCTGCCCCATGTGCGCCGGCGCCATCATCAACGCCCGTGTCGGCACGGTCGTCTACGGCGCGAAGGAACCGAACTTCGGCTCCTGCGGCAGCGTCATCAACCTCTTCGAGGAGCGCTACGGCCACCACCCAAAGCTCTACGGCGGCGTCATGGCGGAGGACTGCGCCGCAATTCTGCGCCGATTCTTCGAGCGGTTGAGATAAACCGGTTGTAGGGGTCGGCGTCCTCGACGACCCGGCAAAGCCGGCCAATTGTATGGCCGCTCTCGGGCGAATCCGTTCCGCAGCAATCGTAGGGGCCGACGACCTCGGCGGCCCGTTGTCGGATGCCTGCCAAATCCCGGCGCGATGTGGGCATCGCGCCCTACAGGGTGCGGTGCAATTCGCCTGAGTATGGCTAATGATTTACATCATCCTGCGCGGGCGACCGCAGGTCGCCCCTACAGTCCTCTTTCACTGCGAAAATAATAAAACAAAGAGGCTGCCTCAACGAGGCAGCCTCTTCGTGCGGTTTGGAACGGAAATAGAGGGATGCATTTTTGTGAAATGCAGCTTTTTGATTAAAACCAGCCGAGACCGAAGAAGTCGCTGACCTGCACCAGCACGATGAAGAACATGACCACCGGGCAGATGTACTTGATGCAGAAGCTCCAGAAGCCCAACGCGCCGCCGTTGGAGCCGGACTTGATCTCGTCCTCAAAGGAACTGGGCTTGAGCTCCCAGCCGATCATGCAGGCCATGAGCATCGCGCCGAGCGGCATCAGGATGCCCTCTGCGATGAGGTCGAAGAAGTCGAGCCAGCAGTCGTTCCAGTTGCGGATGGCGTCCTCGCTCATGCCCAGCATCTGCCAGGGGGCGATGTTGTTGCTGCCGAGACCGTCGACGGCCACGAGGAAGCTGAACGCGAACAGCACCACGCAGGTGAGGGTGATCGCGCGGGTGCGGCTGGGCTCCTTGCCCTTCGCGCTGGCGCGGTCGATGAACGTGACGGCAACGCCTTCAATGACGGAGATGGCGGAGGAGATCGCCGCGATCAGAACGAGGACATAGAAGATCACGCCGAACACGCCGCCGAGGGCGCCCATGTTGTGGAACACGTCCTGCAGCGTGGAGAAGAGCAGGCCGGGGCCGTTGAGCTTGATCTCGCTCACGGACAGACCCTGCGCAATGCCGTTGGCAACGGCGGCGGGGATGACCGCGACGCCGGCGAGGATCGCGATGAGCGTATCGGCGAAGACGATGATGGCGGAGTTCTTCGGCAGATTCTCCTTCTTGCTCAGATAGGAGCCGTAGGTGATCATCGCGCTCATGCCGAGCGAGAGGGAGAAGAACATCTGACCGCCGGCGGTGGCGAGGATCGAGAGCACGCCGGGCGTAGACTCGACGAACTGGCCGAACTCGGTCACCTTCGTGGCGTAGCCGGGCACGAACATGAACTTCAGGCCTTCGACCGCGTGGGGCATCGTGAGCGCCTTGACGATGATGATCACGAGCATCACGAACAGCGCCGGCATGCCGATCTTGTTGAACTTCTCAATGCCGCCGG
>CAMJHX010000055.1 GCA_946405655.1 uncultured Clostridia bacterium | reverse complement strand
GGCAAGCCGGAATATGTGATGAACTTCATGCGCTTCGTCGCCGAGGAGCTGCGCGAATGCATGGCGCAGGTCGGCGTGCGCACGGTGGACGAGCTGGTGGGCCGATCCGACCTGCTCACGGTGCGGCAAAAGCGCATCACCCACCGGGCGGAGACCGTCGACCTCTCGGCGGTGCTGCACAACCCGTGGGGCGGCGAGGTGCCGCACTTTGACCCCGAGGCGGTCTACAACTTCGGGCTCGAGGGCACGAAGGACTGCGCCGTGCTGCTCAAAAAGCTCGGCAAGAGTCTCACCGGCGCGAAAAAGGGCAAGCTCTCCGTCGAGGTCTCGAGCACCGACCGCGCCTTCGGCACGCTCTTCGGCTCGGAGATCACGCGAGAGTGCGGCGAGACGCTGCCCGAGGACAGCTATGTCATCTCCTGCCGCGGCGGAGGCGGACAGTCCTTCGGCGCGTTCATCCCGCAGGGGCTCACGCTCCGGCTCGAGGGCGACTGCAACGACGGCTTCGGCAAGGGGCTCTCCGGCGGCAAGCTCGCGCTCTATCCGCCGAAGGGCAGCCCCTTCCGCGCGGACGAGAACATCATCGTCGGCAACGTGGCGCTCTACGGCGCGACGGGCGGCAAGGCGTTCATCGCGGGCGTCGCGGGCGAGCGCTTCTGCGTGCGCAATTCCGGCGCGACCGCCGTCGTGGAGGGCGTGGGCGACCACGGCTGCGAATATATGACCGGCGGCGTCGCCGTCATCCTCGGCGAGACGGGGCGCAACTTCGCGGCGGGCATGTCCGGCGGCGTGGTCTACGTGCTCGACCGCGACCACACGCTCTATACGCGGCTGAACAAGGCGGGGCTCCTCATGACCACGATGACCCCCGGCACGGAGGCGCAGGCGCTGCGCGAGCTGATCGAGGCGCACGCGGCGGAGACCGGCTCGGAAAAGGCGAAGGAAATTTTGAAGCACTTTGACGAATACATCCCCGCGTTCAAGAAGATCATCCCGAAGGACTACGCGCGCATGGTCGAATCCATCGCCGCGCTGGAGTCGAAGGGCATGCCGCGCGAGGACGCCGAGATCGAGGCGTTCTTCGCCGCGACGAACCGATGAAAGGAGGCGGCTGACATGGGAAAACCCACCGGATTCATGGAATATGACCGCTGCGAAAACCAGAGGCGACCGCCCCTCGAGCGCATCTGCGACTGGGAGGAGCTCTATGTGCCCGCGCCGGACGCGGTGCGCTTTCAGCAGGGCGCGCGGTGCATGAACTGCGGCGTGCCGTTCTGTCAGGCGGGCGTGCAGTTTGAGGGAAAACAGCTCGGCTGCCCGCTGCACAACCTCATCCCCGAGTGGAACGACATGATCATGGACGGCAACTGGGGGCACGCCCTCGCGCGTCTTTTAAAAACCAACAACTTTCCCGAGTTCACGGGCCGCGTCTGCCCCGCCTTCTGCGAGCAGGCGTGCACCTGCGGGCTGTATGACCAGCCCATCACCGTGCATGACAACGAGCGCGCCATCATCGAGCACGCCTTTGAGACCGGCGCGATGAAGCCGCGCTTCACGCAGCACGCCTCGGGCAAAAACGTCGCCGTCGTCGGCTCCGGCCCCTCGGGGCTCGCCGTGGCGGATCAGCTCAACCACCGCGGGCACAGCGTGACCGTGATCGAAAAGCACCCGCGCGCCGGCGGCATCCTGACCTACGGCATCCCGAACATGAAGCTGCCGAAGACCGTCGTGCAGCGGCGCATCGAGCTCATGACGGACGAGGGCGTCACCTTCGTGACGGGGCTGGACGCGGCGAATCCCGAGATCGCGCAGCGCCTCGCGCGGGAGTTTGACGCGGTGGTGCTCTGCTGCGGCTCGGAGGAGCCGCGCGCCATCGGCGTGGACACGCAGAACGTGAAGGGCGTCTGCTACGCGATGGAGTTTCTCCACGCCGCCGTGGACCGCGAGCGCTTCGGCGTGACGTCGAGCGTGCCCACCGCGCGCGGGCGGAACGTCATCATCATCGGCACGGGCAACACCGCGAGCGACTGCGTCGCCACCTGCATCCGGCAGGGCTGCGAGAGCGTCACACAGCTGGTGCGCCGCGGCAGGGACGATTATCTCGCGCCGGACGGCAGCCTCCCGCAGGACTATGCGCAGGAGGAGGCGGCGGCAAAGTTCGGCCACGATCCGCGCGTGTTCTCGCAGAGCGTCGCGAGCCTGCAGACCGACGAGCGCGGGAACCTCGTCTCGATCACGACGAAAACGGGCGACACCTTCCCCTGCGACCTGCTCATCGGCGCGACGGGCTTTGCCGGCTGCCGCGCGGACGTCTGCGAGGCCTTCGGCGTGGAGCGCGACCGCACCGTCAAGACCGAGAAGGGGCACTTCCAGACGAATATACCGCACATCTTCACCGCCGGCGACATGCACCGGGGTCAGTCCCTCGTCGTGCACGCGATCGCCGAAGGCCGCGCCTGCGCCGCCGAGGTGGACGAATTCCTCATGGGGTATACCAATCTTCGTTGACAGGCAAAACCGGGCTCTTCCGTAGGGGAGGGGCTCGCCCCTCCCTTTTTGCGCCGGACCTGAAAAGAACGTAGGGCGGTGGCTTGCCGCCGCCGAATCTGTCAGATTGGTCACGGCGGCCCCAAGGGACCGCCCTACGGCGTCTGAATACACGCACAGCAAGAAATAATGTGAGGCGAATTCGCAGTCTGTACGAATTCGCCTCACATATTTTGTTATGAAGATCGTTCTGCACGGGAGGGGCAAGCCCCTCCCCTACAGCCGAATATGTACAATCACAGCAGCCCGGCGTCCAGCTTCAGATGCAGCACGCGCAGGACGCTCTCGTCGATGCGGCTTTCCGAAAGCTTGCCGTCCAGAACCGCCTGTTCCAGTGTCTCTACCGTTCCGGGAATGTCCGCGATCTCAAGCAGCAGATCCGCCCCGGCATTTAAGCAGCGCAGCGCCTTTTCGCCGTCGTTCATGCTGCCCGCGGCCATCATCTGCAGGCCGTCCGTGATGATGACGCCCTCGAAGCCGAGCTCTTCTCTCAGCAGATCCGTCGTGATCTTTTTGCTCTGGCTCGCGGGCTGGTCGTCGATCTCCGGCACGGTGATGTGCCCGACCATGACCATATCCGCCCCGGCCTCGATGCCGGAGACGAAGGGCTTGAGATCCTCTTTTCGCAGGGTCTCCAGATCCTTCTGCACAATGGCGGCCTCGTCGTGGCTGTCCGTGGTGGTGCTGCCGTGGCCGGGGAAGTGCTTCAGGCAGCAGAGCGCGCCGCCGTCATGAAAGCCTTTGACCGCCGAGGCGATCAGCTCCGCCGCCTCGTCATAATCGTCGCTGTAGGCGCGGTCGCCGATGGCGGCGTTGCCCTTCACGGTCCAGACGTCCGCCACGGGAGCGAAATCGGTGTTGAAGCCGAAGGACTGCAGATCCTGCGCGAGGATCCACGCGTTCTTATAGGCAGTCTTCGTGCCCTCGTCCTTATACGAATACATGCTCTGCAGCTTCGTGGTGCCGACCGAGTACATGAGCCTGCCGACGCGCCCGCCCTCCTCGTCCACGGTGAGGAGCGCGCCCGGCGCCGCGCGGGAGAGATCCCGTGTGAGCGCGGAGAGCTGGTCGGCGGTCTTCATATGCGCGGCGGCGAGCAGAAAGCCGCCCACCGGATAATCCTCCAGCGCCGCAACGAGCGCGTCGTCCACAGCGGTGACGGTCTTCGCCCCCGTGAGCATCTGCGGCTGCACGACGAGCAGCTGGCAGAGCTTCTCGCGCAGGGTCATGTCCGCGAGCAGCTGCTCCGCCGCGTCCGGCGTCGGCTCCGGCGTGGGCTCCGCCGCCGTCTCAATCGGAACGGGCGGCTCCGCGGTCTTTGCCGGCGTAAAAAGGCGCACGAGCACCAGCCCTGCCAGCAGAATGCCCAGCAGGACGATCAAAACCCAGGGAATCGGCGAAATATGCCGCAGATCGTTTCTGTCCATAGTTCTATTTTACCTCAGTCGGGAATGAAAAGCAATCGGAATGCGCAATCAGCCCATGCTGAAAAGAAACGTCGGAACCAATCCGCACTGTAGGGGCGACCTGTGGTCGCCCGTGCAGAGCAGACTTGGTGTCTTGCTGTTCTGCGGCGAATTGCACCGCATCCTGTAGGGCGCGGTGCCCACATCGCGCCGGGATTTGGCAGGCATCCGGCAAAGGGCCGCCGAGGTCGTCGGCCCCTACGCCAACTGCGGTTCGGATTCGCCGAAAAACGGTGTTCATGTCAGACCCCGCCGCGCGGGCGACCGCAGGTCGCCCCTACAGCAAACGGAACAGCGGCAGAAAAAAGGTCACAGCTCCACCGTCTCGAACGCGTCGACGACATCGAACGCAATGCCGTCGGCTTCAAGCCGGGCTTTCAGGTATGCCATGCTCCCGGCGACGTCGTCCGCGAGGCGGGTCTGATACGGCAGCGGGGCGCGAAGCGGCTGGAAGAAATTGTCCCAGTGCACGGGGATGACGCGCTTTGGACGCACGTACCCGACCGTCTCGCGGTAAAACGTGTCGTGAAAGGCGTCGTCCTCCTTGCCGAGACCGCCGATGCCGAGCAGGAGCGTCTCGGCGCGGATATCCTTCAGAGACCCCTCGATGTAATTGCAGCTCGGGCGGACGAGGAGGGTTTTCTCCCCGTGGCGGATGTAAAAATCATAGGAGCCGCCCTCGGAATAGTCGCGCATGCGCGCCGGCTGCGTCAGGGGCCGCTCGATCGCGACGCCGAGGTCGTTATTTAAAATCGTCGGCTTGGAGTGGATCGAGGGCAGCACCGTGATCTCAAACGCGCCGACCGAGACGGGGCTCCCCGGCTCGAAGAGGTGCAGGCGCGCATCCGGAATCCCGCCCCCGAGCCCGACGTTCCGCGCGGAGGCCGAGCCGAACATGTCCGCGCCGGTCTTTTGGGCGATATACACCGCGTCGAGCACATGGTCATAGTGCGTGTGCGAGACGAAAATGGCTTTCAGCCGCTCCATCGGAAAGCGGGCGAGCACCTCGTCAACAAATTCCGTGTTCGTTTTTAATTTTCCGAACACGACGCGCGCCATGCTCGGCCGCGTCAGATGCGCATCGAGCAGAAGCTGCGTCTCGCCGTCGTCCAAAAGCCACGTGGTCGTGCCGAAAAACGTCATGGAAACGGGCATGGTTCTGCCTCCTTTTATCAATCAAACAATAGACTTCCAAACCTGAGAGAATGTTCCGAGCATCTGATGGCGGACGCGCGGACACAATAACCTTGCGCGAACTTGGGCGGTTTTGCGCAAAAAATTTGTTCTGGGGGGATTTTTTGCAAAAACAACGAAAATTATGCAGATGGCCTCTGATGCTGCTCACATTCCTTCTGCTCGCGCTGCCCGCGCGGGCGGCGGAGCTGATCCCGATGGGGCAGGCGGTCGGCATCGAGGCGAAGACGGACGGGCTGCTCATCACGGGCTTTGCCGAGCTTGAGACGCCCGAGGGGACCATCTCTCCCGCGAAGGACGCGGGGCTCAAAGAGGGCGACGTGATCCGCTCTGTCGCGGGCAGGGACGTGCGCACGCCCGAAGACCTCGCCGCAGCGCTCGAGACCGTGCAGGAGAAGACGACGATCCGCGTCGACCGCGGCGGGCTGGAGAAAAAATGCGTCGTGACGCCGTATCGCGGCGAGGACGGGAAGCTCCAGCTCGGCCTCTGGCTGCGCGACGGCGTGACCGGCATCGGCACGATCACCTACTGCGACCCCGCGACGGGCGCCTACGGCGCGCTCGGCCACGGCATTACGGACGAGGAGAGCGGAAAGCTCCTGCCGATCGAGCGCGGCGAGATCGTGCGCGCGGACATCTCCGGCGCGCGGCAGGGCGGCGACGGCGAGGCGGGCGAGCTGATGGGCTCGTTCCAAAACGCGGAGTCCTTCGGCAGCGTGGAGGAAAACAGCGTCTTCGGCATCTTCGGCGCGATGGCCGAGATCCCGGCGCTGGACAGCGTGGAGACCGCGGCGGACGACGAGGTGCACACCGGCGACGTGATCATCCGCGCGACCGTCGCGGGGCAGGAGACGCGCGATTATTCCGCGAAGATCGACCGCGTCTACCGCGAGCAGGGCTGCACGCGCTATCTGATCACGGTGACGGACGAGAGCCTCCTCAAGGCGACGGGCGGCATCGTGCAGGGCATGTCGGGAAGCCCGATCCTGCAGGACGGCAAGCTCATCGGCGCCGTGACGCACGTGCTCCTGAACGACCCCACGCGCGGCTACGGACTCAGCATCGAGACGATGCTCAGCGCCGCATAAGCGAACTGCCGGAGGCCATGGAAAAAGGCCTCCGGCCCTTTTCAGTTAGGAGTTAGGAGTTAGGAGTTAGGAGTTGTCTAAGATTGTCATTCTGAGCGGAGCACGGAGTGCGGAGTCGAAGAATCTTGGCAAAGCAGTTGGACAGACGCTGATGGTTCTCCTTTTCTGCGCTGCCAAGATCCTTCGACAAGCTCAGGATGACAAATGGTTGCTGCGCATGAGCCATCTGTCAACTCCTCACTCCTAACTCCTAACTACTCACTTCCCCCTCGCTTGCCGCGAATTTTATTTTGTGCTAAACTGTCCCCATCCGATTTTTGGGAAGGGAGGCAAACCTATGGCGGACACCATGATTCGCGATCTGACGAAGGGGCCGGTGGTCTCGCAGCTGTTTCGCTTTGCGCTGCCGCTCTTTGCCTCCAACGCGCTGCAGGCGATCTACAACCTCGTTGACATGGTCATCGTCGGCAATTACATCGGTGCGGCGGGCATGTCCGCCGTGTCCATCGGGGGCGAGGCGCTGCATCTGCTCACCTTCGTGGCGATGGGCTTTTCCTCCGCCGGACAGGTAATCGTCGCCCGCGCCGTCGGCACCGGGCGGCACGATGAGATCCGCAAGACGATCGGCACCATGTTCTCGTTTCTGCTCGCGGTCTCGATCGCGATCGCGGGGCTGTGCTATCTGATGCGCCATTCCATCCTCGGCTGGCTCAACACGCCTGCGGCGGCGTATGACTTTGCGATGGACTATCTCGTCACCTGCGTGTGCGGGCTGGTGTTCATCTATGGCTACAACATCGTGAGCGCGATTCTGCGCGGCATGGGCGACAGCCGGCGGCCGTTTGTGTTCATCGCCGTCGCCGCCGTGCTCAACACGGTGCTGGACATTCTCTTTGTCAAATATCTCGGTCTCAAGGTCTTCGGCGCCGCCCTTGCCACCGTGATCGGGCAGGGCGTGAGCTTCATCGCCGCGGTCGTCTATCTCTACCGGCGGCGGGAGAGCTTCGGCTTTGACTTCCGGCTCCGGAGCTTTCGCATCGACGGCGCCGCCTTCCGGCGGCTGCTCGCGCTCGGCATCCCGATGGCGATCCAGTCCGCCGCGATCAGCTTCTCGAAGATCATCCTCATGGCGTGGATCAATCTCTTCGACGTGACGTATTCCGCCCTCGCGGGCATCTTCAACAAAGTGAACATCATGGGCGGCGTGATCTCCCAGTCGTTCACCACGGCGGGCAGCACGATGGCGGGGCAGAACCTCGCCGCGGGCGAATATCAGCGCGTGAAGAAGATCCTCGCGGCGATCTTCCTCGTGAGCACCGGTCTCGCCCTCGTCGGCACGGCGATCATGCTCCTCTGGCCGACGGGCATCTACCGCGCCTTCACGCCGGACGAGGCGGTGCTCAAGGCGGCGGGCGTGCTGACGCTCCCGATCATCCTGAACTTCTTCGGCGCGGCGACCCGCAGCGTCGCCTTCTCGCTCATCAACGGCTCCGGCCGCGCGAAGCTGAACCTTGCCATCGCGATCATCGACGGCGTCGTCGCCCGCATCGGCCTCGCCGCCCTCCTCGGCTTCACCATGCATCTCGACTGCAGAGGCTTCTGGCTCGGCGACGCACTCGCGGGGTTTATGCCGCTCGTCATCGGGGGCGTGTTCTTCCTGTCCGGG
Source organism: uncultured Clostridia bacterium (assembly GCA_946405655.1). GTDB lineage: Bacteria > Bacillota > Clostridia > Oscillospirales > Oscillospiraceae > CAG-103. Next base: position 7 of record CAMJHX010000055.1, on the reverse strand, counting down.
AAATGGA
>CAMJHX010000054.1 GCA_946405655.1 uncultured Clostridia bacterium | reverse complement strand
GCGGGGGAGCGCGTCATCGCCGTCTCGCACCAGACCGTCCTGCAGCACAATGCCCGCTTTGTCGACGGCTTTGCCATCACGAACCGCGAGCGGCTCCTGCGGCTCTACCGTCAGTATCACGTCGCGCTGAACCTCTCCGGCCATATGCACATCCAGCACGCGCGGCAGGAGGGAGCCCTCACCGAGATCGTCACCGGCGCGCTCTCCGTCCAGCCGTGTTCCTATGGAGTTTTAACGCTCGCAGAGCAGGGAGGGGACTATGCCGCCCGCTCCGCCGTTCCCGCCGCGCTGCAGGCGGAGGCAACGGCGTTCTTCCGCGACAACGCCTTCCATCAGGGCATGGCGGCGGGGGACGCGGACATGTCGAAGTATCTCGCCGATCTGAACACCGCCTATTTCTCCGGCCGCATGGATCTCGCCGAGCGGGACAGCGCCCTGCTCCGCCGCTGGCGCGAGACGGATTCGTTCACGATTTCCTACATCGAGAGCCTGCTCGCCGACCTCGGCCGCGATTATACACAAGTATCATTTACGTTTTAGGAGTCAGCCATGGAGATCATTGAGATCACAGATTTTTCCGACCCGAACCTCGACGCCTTCGCGCGTCTGACCGAGCGCCAGCTCATGAACCGCGATAAGCCCGAGGAGGGCCTCTTCATCGCCGAGAGCCCCAAGGTCATCCACCGCGCGCTCGACGCGGGCTATGAGCCCGTCACACTTCTCATGGAGCGAAAGCACATCGAGGGGCAGGCCTCCGACGTCATCGCGCGCTGCGGCGTCCCGGTCTATACCGCGCCCCTGGACGTGCTCGAGCAGATCACGGGCTATAAGCTCACGCGCGGCGTCCTCTGCTCCATGCGCCGCAAGGATCTCCCCACTGTGGAGGAGATCTGCCAAAACGCCCGCCGCATCGTCGTGCTCGAGGACGTCATGAACCCCACGAACGTCGGCGCGATCTTCCGCTCCGCCGCCGCCCTCGGCATGGACGCCGTGCTCCTGACGCCCGCCTGCTCCGACCCGCTCTACCGCCGCAGCGCGAGAGTCAGCATGGGCACGGTCTTCCAGATCCCGTGGACGCAGATCGGCGAGCACGTTGCCGACTGGCCGCACCCCGGTCTCGAGCGGCTGCGCGCCCTCGGCTTCAAGACCGCAGCCATGGCGCTCGAGGACGATTCGGTCTCCATCGACGATGAGAATCTCATGGCGGAGGAAAAGCTCGCCGTCATCCTCGGCACCGAGGGCGACGGTCTCGCCGCCAAGACAATCGCCGACTGCGATTACACGGTCAAAATCCCCATGTCCCACGGCGTCGACAGCCTCAACGTCGCCGCCGCCAGCGCAGTCGCATTCTACCAGCTCTCCCGCTGAAAAAGCCTTCCCCCGCACCCATCGTAGGGCGGCCACCCGTGGGCCGCCGCATTTCACGGCAGGGTCACGGCGGGAGCAAGCAACCCGCCCTGCGCACTATTTTGGATAGTGCCTCGTAGGGGACGGCGTCCTCGACGTCCCGGCAGATCCCGCCCCGACGCGCACCAATCCCCGGCGAATCCGCACCGTACCGTCGTAGGGGCCGACGCCCTCGGCGGCCCGAAAAAAGGACACGCTTCAGGCGTGTCCTTTTTCATCTTCAATCCGCCATATGCCGCAGACTGTCGAAATAATCATAATACGGCACGAGGAACGTAAACCCCTTCACAACCTCGTCCGCGAGATCGTGGCTGCGCGAGAGATCGTCGTGTCCCTTCTCGCAGCCGACGGCGATCCACTTCCTGTTCAGCCACGGATCGAGCAGGGGAGAGTGCTCGACCTTCGGCCGCTTGTAGCGCTCGCCGCCGAGCGCGAAGGTGTCCTGCCGCTCCAGCCGCCGCGCGAGCGTCTCGAGCGGCTTGGGGTTTGCGAGCGTGAGTCTGCGGTAGCGCTCCATCAGCTGCGCCTTCGAGCTCCAGTAGCCCATGCCGTAGTCATAGCCCTCCGGGTCGAAGCCAAAGTAGAACCCCGGTATCTCCTCGTCCTTCGATGCGTCGCACCGCAGCGTGAACCACAGATGATCCTTGTACGGCCCGCGGCCGTAGAGCCTGCGCGCGTCGCGATAGATGCGCGAGACGTGCACATACCACTCCCGCTTCGGAAACGCCTCCTGCATCCGCTCGAACACCTCGTCCGCCAGCGCGCGGAACGGGCGGTCGACCAGCGCGAGAAATTCCTCCTTGTGGGCGTTGAACCACGGGCGTTCATTGTTGAACCGAAGCTCCCAGAGAAAGGCGGAAGCCTCGGGAGAAAAACCATTAAATTCCATGCACGAAAACCCTTCCTGATTTTTTTTCGCCATTGTATCGCAAAACCGTCATGCCCGCAAGCGACTTTTCCGGAAAATCAACGAAATGCAGCCAACAGACACCGTGCAGGGTTGCTTTTTTTGATTCACAGTGCTAAAATGTGAAACAGTTTTTTAGATTGGGGAAGCCATATTCGTCGAATTGACAGAATATGTTTTCCGTAAGGAAGGCTGCAAATGAATTCCAAAACCCTCGTTTACATCCTCAAGCGTCTCGTGCTCGCGATCTTCACGGTATGGGTCGTCATCACGGTCACGTTCTTCGTCATGCACGCGGTCCCCGGCGGCCCGTTCGTCGGCGAGAAGGCGACCACGCCCGCTGTGCAGGCGGCGATGGAGGCAAAATACGGCCTCGACAAGCCCCTCATGACGCAGTACGGCACCTATCTCAAGGACATCGTCACGAAGTTCGACTTCGGCCCGAGCCTCAAGCAGCGCGGCCGCATGGTCACGGACATCATCGGCGACGGCATGAAGACCTCCGCCAAGCTCGGCGTCCTCGCTGCCGTGGCCGCCGCGATCGTCGGCATCATCCTCGGCGCCATCGCCGCTCTGCGCCGCAATAAGATCATCGACCGCGTCATCATGGTGCTCACGACCGCGTTCGTCTCCATGCCCGCGTTCATCATGGGATCCTTGTTGCTTGTCTTATTCGCCATCAAGCTGGGCTGGCTTCCCGCCAACGCCAGCGCGAAGGCGGGCGCGACCGGTCTCGTTCTGCCGATCGTGACGCTCGCGCTCTATCCCACCGCGTATATCACGCGTCTGACCCGCTCGAGCATGCTCGACGTCCTCGGTCAGGACTATATCCGCACCGCGAAGGCGAAGGGCGTCTCCGGCTGGCGGATCATCTTCGGCCACGCGCTGAAGAACTCCCTCATCCCCGTGCTCACGTATTTCGGCCCCATGCTGGCCTACATCGTCACGGGCTCCCTCGTCGTGGAAAAGATCTTTGCCGTTCCCGGCATCGGCCGCGCCTTTGTCAACAGCATCACCGGGCGCGACTATCCCCTCATCATGGGTACGACGATCATCCTCGCTTCGCTCATCGTCATCATGAATCTGGTCACCGACATTCTCTATAAGGTTGTCGACCCCAGAATCAATCTGGAATAAGGAGGCGGCGAATCATGGAGAAAAAACCGCTCAGCCTTCAGGTCGACCTGGATCAGTTCATTCCGGCCACGGAGGAAGAAAAAGAATACATGGTGCAGATGCGCGCCTCGTCCACCTTCTTCAAGGACGGCGTCAAGCGTCTGGTAAAGAACAAGGTCGCGTTCGTGAGCTTCATCGTCATCGTCGTCATCACGCTCTCGAGCATCTTTGTGCCCATGTTCTGGCCCTACAGCTATGAAAACCAGCTCGGCGTCACGCCCGGCAAGCCGGTTGACGCCTCGTTCAAGAACCTGCACCCGTTTGAGTACGGCTCCACCGAGCTCAAGCGCATCGAGGCAGGGGAGAAGGTCTTTCCGCACATTTTCGGCACGGACGACGCCGGACGCGATTACTTCATCCGCGTCCTCTACGGCACGCGCGTCTCGCTCGCCGTCGGCTTCTTCGCGAGCATCATCGTGCTCGTCATCGGCACGCTCGTCGGCTCCATCGCGGGCTACGCGGGCGGCAAGGTGGACTTGATCCTGATGCGCATCGTGGACGTGATCTATTCGCTGCCCGATATGCTCATGGTCATTCTGCTCTCCACCGTACTCAAGCAGACGATCGGCCCCGCCATCGACGGCACGGCCCTCGCCTCCATCGGCTCGAACATCATCAGCCTGTTCATCGTCTTTGCGATCCTCTACTGGGTCAGCATGGCGCGTCTCATCCGCGGCCAGATCCTCTCGCTGCGCGAGCAGGAGTATGTCCTCTCCGCGCAGGCGACCGGCGCCAAGGGCAGCTGGGTCGTGCGCAAGCACCTGATCCCGAACTGCATCAGCGTCGTCATCATCTCCGCCGCGCTGCAGATCCCGAACGCGATCTTCACCGAGAGCTTCCTGAGCTTCCTCGGTCTCGGCGTCAACGCGCCGATGCCCTCGCTCGGCTCCCTCGCGTCCGACGCGCTCAACGGCCTGCAGAGCTATCCCTACCGCCTCGTCATCCCGGCCATCGTGATCTCTCTGATCGTCCTTGGCCTGAACCTCTTCGGCGACGGTCTGCGCGACGCGTTTGACCCGAAGCTGAACGGTTGAGAAGGGAGGAAGGCAAATGGCACTGTTAGAAGTCAGAGACCTGCGCACCTCCTTCTTCACGGATGCGGGCGAGGTCAAGGCCGTCAACGGCATTTCGTTCAATCTGGATCGCGGCAAGGTGCTCGGCATCGTGGGCGAGTCCGGCTCGGGCAAGAGCGTCACGGCCTACAGCATCATGCAGATTCTGGCGTCGACCGGCAAGATTGTCGGCGGCTCCATCAAGCTCGACGGGCAGGAGCTCGTCGGCGCGGGCGAAAAGGTCATGAAGACCGTCCGCGGCAATAAAATATCCATCATCTTTCAGGACCCGATGACCAGCCTGAACCCGACGTATACCATCGGGCATCAGCTCGTGGAGGCGATCGTGCTCCATACCGACCGCGACCGCAAGCAGGCATGGGACCGCGCGGTCGAGATGCTCCGCCTCGTCAACGTCAACGAGCCGGAAAAGCGCATGAAGCAGTATCCGTTCGAGTTCTCGGGCGGCATGCGTCAGCGCGTCATGATCGCCATGGCGCTCGCCTGCGAGCCCGATATCCTCATCGCCGATGAGCCGACCACCGCGCTGGACGTCACGATTCAGGCGCAGATCCTCGAGCTCATGCAGCAGCTGCAGGAAGAGATCGGCATGGCCATCATCATGATCACGCACGATCTCGGCGTCGTCGCGCAGCTGTGCGACGAGGTCATCGTCATGTACGCCGGCTCCATCTGCGAGCAGGGCACGGCGGACGAGATTTTCTACAATCCCCGCCACGAATATACCAAGGGTCTCATGCGCTCCATCCCCACGGCGGACACGGCCGGACAGCGGCTGCAGCCGATCACCGGCACGCCCATCGACCTGCTGAACATGCCCGAGGGCTGCCCCTTCGCGCCCCGGTGCGACGCGGCGATGAAGATCTGCATCCACCAGCGCTGCGAGCGCATGGAGATCAACGACGATCACGCCGCCGCCTGCTGGATGAACGTGAAGAAAGGCATTGAGGACGGCACGATCGTCCCCGAAAAGAAACAGGAAGGCGGTGAGAAGGCATGACGGAGAATACCAACCGCCCCCTGATCGAGGTCAAGGATCTCAAGGAGTATTTCCCGATCAACACCGGCCTCTTCCGCACCAAGCCTCTCAAGGCCGTGGACGGCGTCTCCTTCTCCATCAACAAGGGCGAAACGCTCGGCCTCGTCGGCGAGTCCGGCTGCGGCAAGACCACCGTCGGCCGCACGCTCCTGCATCTCTATAAGCCCACCGGCGGCGAGATTTATTATGACGGCAAGCTCATCAAGACCAAGGATGACATCCGCCGGTTCCGCAAGAAGGCGACGATGGTCTTCCAGGATCCCTATTCCTCGCTCAACCCGCGCATGACCGTCGCCGATATCATCGGCGAGCCGCTGGACGTGCATAAGCTCTGCAAGACCAAGCAGGAGCGGCAGGACCGCATTCTGGAGCTGATGGACTATGTCGGCCTCAACAGCGAGCACGCCGCCCGCTATGCCCACGAGTTCTCCGGCGGACAGCGCCAGCGCATCGGCATCGCCCGCGCGCTCGCGGTCGATCCGGACTTCATCGTCTGCGACGAGCCCGTCTCCGCGCTGGACGTGTCCATCCAGGCGCAGGTCATCAACATGTTCGATGAGCTGCAGGATCGTCTGGGCCTGACGTATCTCTTCATCGCCCACGACCTTCTCGTCGTGCGCCATATCTCCGACCGCATCGCCGTCATGTACCTCGGCCGCATGGTCGAGCTCGCGCCGGCAGGGGAGATCTACGACCACCCGCTGCATCCCTATTCCAAGTCTCTGCTCTCCGCCGTGCCGCTGCCGGATCCGAAGGCGGCCCGCGCCAACAAGCGCATCGTCCTCACGGGCGACATTCCGAGCCCGCTGAACGCGCCGAGCGGCTGCCCGTTCCGCACGCGCTGCCAGTATGCCACGGACGCCTGCGCCGAGAGCATGCCCGAGTTCAAAGAGGTCGAGAAGGGCCACTTTGTCGCGTGCCACAGAGTCAAGGAGATCAACTAACCGCAATTATCTGCCATTGGCAGTTAATTAAATTTGTTCAAGAAAGGACGAACACAATGAAGAAAAGAATCGCCGCATTGATCCTGGTTCTCGCCATGGTCCTTGCACTGGCGGCTTGCGGCAGCAAGCAGGAGCAGCCCGCTGAGGGCTCTGCTGCTGTTGAGCCCGCTGCAGCCGGCAGCTCCCTCGCCGTGTGCCTGGCCTCCGAGCCCGACACCATCGACCCCGCCCTCAACTCCGCTGTTGACGGCGCCACCCTGCTTGCCCACCTGTTCTCCGGTCTGGCCAAGTGGTCCCAGGATGCCGACGGCAACCTGGTCATCGCCCCTGACGCTGCCGAGGAGCTCGTGGAAGGCGTTGAGAACGAAGACGGCACCGTGACCTACACCTACACCCTGCGTGACGGTCTGGTCTGGTCCGACGGTCAGCCTGTGACCGCGGGCGACTTCGAGTTTGCCTGGCAGCGCGCCGCTTCTCAGGAGCTGGCCGCCGACTACGGCTACATGTTCGAGGTTGTTGACGGTTATGACGATGTCTGGGCCGACGAGCCTGCCGAGGACGCCAAGCTGAACGTCAAGGCCATCGACGACAAGACCCTCGAGGTCACCACCGCCAGCATGATTCCTTACTGGAACGAGCTGCTCGCGTTCCCCGTCTACTTCCCCGTTCGTGAGGACGTTGTCGAGAACGAAGCCTGGGCCACCGATCCCTCTACCTATGTCTGCAACGGCATGTACACCCTCGCCGGCTGGGATCACAACAGCCTGATCACCCTCCAGAAGAACCCCAATCACCCCGACGCTGACGCCGTCACGATGGACACCATCGAGTTCTATCTCTCTGACGATGCCAACAACATGCTCACCAACTTCAAGAACGGCGACTGGGACTTCATCGATGACGTTCCCACCAACGAGATCGCTGCTCTGAAGGCCGACTATCCGGACGAGTTCCAGGTTGAAGGCCAGATCGGTACCTACTATGTCTGCTGGAACATCAATGAGGACATCCTGCCCGAGGGCAGCACCCTCACCGGTGTTGAGGCTGAGAACGCCAAGGCTGAGATCCGCCAGGCGATCGGCCTGCTGTTCGACCGCAACTACATCGTCAATGATGTTGCGCAGGGCGGCCAGGTTCCCGCTTCCTCCTTCGTCGCCATGGGCATGACCGAGCCCGACGGCTCCGAGTTCTACAAGAACGCCGGCCACAACGACGGCTACATCGGCTACTACAAGGTCGATGAGGACTCCCTCGAGGAGAACTTCAACGCTGCTGTCGAGACCCTCAAGAAGTACTACACCTTCGACGAGGCCACCGGCCAGTTCACCGACTTCCCGACCATGACCTACCTCTACAACACCTCCGACGCGCACAAGGCCATCGGTGAGTATCTGCAGAGCGCTCTGGCCGCTGTCGGCATCACCATGAACCTGGAGAACCAGGAGTGGGCCACCTTCCTGAACACCCGTAAG
>CAMJHX010000053.1 GCA_946405655.1 uncultured Clostridia bacterium | reverse complement strand
CACCGGCGACTGCACGCGCGAGCAGATCGTCACCTTCCTCTACCGCGCGCAGTAATTTCAAACCAAAAGGCTCACGGCAACCGCCGTGAGCCTTTTCATCTTTCAAAGTCTTCCCCCTCGGGTGGAAGGGGGGACCGCGTCAGCGGTGGATGAGGGGAGAACGTTTCCGCACCGAAAGAGATTCGTAGGGGTGATTCACGAATCGCCCGCGCAGCAACATCCCGCCGCTCGCATCATTCCGGGCGAATGCGTTTCGCATCCGCGTAGGGGCGGATATCATCCGCCAGCCGATTTACCGCCGCACACAAAGAGAACCTGCAGGGGAGGGGCTCGCCCCTCCCGTATCTCTTCATCTAAATATTAACATAATATATATTATGTAAAGTTGATAGGATAAAAAACCAACCTGAAGCCCAACGCAGTGGGTTCAGGTTGGAAAGGAAGAATGGGGGAGCGGATACAGAGCCGGCGGGCGTCGGCAAAGCCGATGCCCGGCTGCGGCGTGGAGCAAGCCCATTCAGACGCCGCATCCGCAGCCGCAGTCGTCTCCGCACCCGTCCTCGCCGCAGTCGCAGCCGCAGGAGCAGCCGCCCTCGTGGTGACAGGTCGCTTCCGCGGAGCCGTAGCGCAGGCGGTTTTCGAGCATCGCGATCACGAGATCGTCCGCCTTGCCGTAGAGCCCCGCGAGCACGGCGATGCTGTGCTCAAAGAGCGCGTCTCTTGCCTCCTCGCCGAGACCGTTGCAGAGTACGACCTCCACGCCGAGTTCCTTCAGGAATTTGCACACGCCGTCATGCCCGTTGGCGGGGGACTCCACCACGTCAGTGAACACCACGGTGCCCTCCTCGTTATAGATCTTCATCCACTTCGCATGACCGAAGTGCTCCGCCACCATCTCAGTCTCAGGCTCATAGGGAACTGCCAGTCTCATAGAGAGATCCTCCTTGTGCGTCATCATCTGCCACAGCATAACACAAACACATGGAAACAGCAAGCGCAAACCAAAAGGAGAGCCATCGATTGGCTCTCCTTTGATCTTACTGCGCGTTGGAAGCGCTTGTCGATGCGGCTTTGCTTCTCCGCTTGCCCTTGCCGCGGCTGCGGCGGCGGGAGTGCGAGGCCTTGGCCTTGTAGTAGCTCTCCATGCTCTCGGTGGCCTCGTAGGTCATGCGCGTCACGGACCACTGGTCGATGTCCGCCTTGTGGAACTTCAGGCGCACGAGCATCTTTCCGTGCTCGGGGCAGGTCGCCATCGCCATGTACCGCTGGTCGCCCTGATTGACCCACTTGGCGTATTCCATCTCGCTCCGGCAGTGCGGGCAGACGGGGCGGATAAAAGCCTTGTCCGCAAAGGCCTCGGCCTTCGTGGGGTAGCAGTCGGAGGAGACGTGCTCGATCGGGATCGGGCCGTCGGCGTTGTAGGTCGCCTTCGGCGCGCGGCTCGAGAGCTTCTGCGCGGCGGTGGCGTAATCTTCAAGCCCCTGCGCCATGTCCATGTGCGTGCAGACGAGCGCGGTGTTGTAGGCGTCGCCGAGGGCGTCGTGCGCAATGCGCGTCTGCTCGATCTCAAAATGCTCCATCGCCGTGGCGAGGGACTTCTGCGTCCGGTCGCTGTCGGTCTGGAGATTGTAGATGAGCTGCAGATTCACCCAGCCCGCGATCCAGTCCCAGTCGAGATCATGGATGATGATGTTCTGCTCCATGATGCCCTGATCGTCGCAGCCCCAGGTGAGGAAGGTGACCTCATCGCCCCCGCACCAGGCGCGGAACTGCTCCAGCGCCTCGGGGAAGCTCACGCCCTTGGCGAGACGCTCGCGGTCAAAGCCGGTGAGCTTCTTCACCTTGTAGTGCATGCGCTTGAAGTAGACCGGCTTCACGTCGATCTGAAACTCCTCGCCGGGGCGGAAGCTCTCGTCGAGCTTCACCGCGCCGATCTGGATGATCTCGCCGCGCAGATGGATCGGCAGCTTGTTGAACACGGAGGACTTGGAGCTCATCGCCTGATTCCACTCCAGATCCATCACGATATAATGCATACAGAATCAAATCCTTTCAAAACTCGTTTATTATATAGGAACTTTCTTACCGTGTCAACTTGCCGTGGGCATCATCCTGTGTTATAATTCAAAAGTTACTGTGTATTTCAGGAGGTTTCATCCTATGAAAATTGTTGTTTTGTGCGGCGGTCTCAGCCCGGAGCGGAATGTTTCCATCTCCAGCGGCACGAAGATCGCCTCCGCGCTCGCCGCGCGCGGCCATCAGGTCGTGCTCACGGATATGTTCCTCGGCCTCGAGGATTACGAGGGCGACATTCAGTCCATCTTTGATAATCCCCCTGCGCTCGGCGATGCGAAGATCTCCACCGTTGCGCCGGATCTCGCGGCGGTGAAGGCGTCCCGCAGGTGGGTCAGCCCCAGCCACTTCGGTCAGCACGTGCTCGAGGTGTGCGCCATGGCGGACATCGTCTTCCTCGCGCTCCACGGGCGCACGGGCGAGGACGGCCGCGTGCAGGCGACGTTCGACCTGCTTGGCATTCCCTACACCGGCAGCGGCTACCTCGGCAGCGCCATCGCCATGGATAAGGATCTCACCAAGCGCCTGGTCGCCCCGCTCGGCGTGCGCACACCGCAGTGGCAGATCGTGGACAGCCGCAGCATGAATATCGACGCCGTCTGTGAGAGCGCCGCGCTGCCCTGCGTCGTCAAGCCGGTCGATTCCGGCAGCAGCATCGGCGTCGCCATCGCGAACAGTGAGGCCGAGCTCCGCGCCGCGCTTGAGGATGCGGCGAAGGAGGGCGACCGCGTCGTCGTCGAGCAGTACATCTCCGGCCGCGAGGTGCAGATCGGCATCCTCGACGGCAAAGCGCTCCCCAGCATCGAGATCATCCCCGCCGAGGGCTTTTATGACTACGCAAACAAGTATCAGCCCGGCGCCGCAAAGGAGATCACCCCTGCGCCGATCCCGGCGGAGACCGAGCAGCAGCTCGCCGAGGCCGCGCTCACGGTCTTCCATGCGCTCGGCCTGCGCGCCTATTCCCGCGCCGACTTCATCCTCGACGCCGAGGGAAAGCTCTGGTTCCTCGAGATCAACACCCTCCCGGGCATGACGCCCACGAGCCTCGTTCCCCAGGAGGCAGAGGCCGTCGGCATCAGCTACGGCGAGCTCTGCGAGCGCATCATCGAAATTGCGCTGCGAAAGGACTGAGCCCATGTTCGGTTATACTGTTTCCGATCTTGCCGCCCTCGTCGGCGGCACACTCTCGGGCGAGGGCAGTGCGCAGGTGACCTCCATCGTGAAGGACAACCGCGTCGCCGTGCCCGGCTGCCTCTTCGCCGCCATGCCCGGCGAGAAGAACGACGGCCACCGCTTCATCGCCTCGGCCTTCGACGCCGGCGCGGTCTGCGTGCTCGCGAAATTCGTGCCGGAAGGGGAGACCCGCCCCGTCATCACGGTGCCGGATGTGCAGTCCGCGCTCGAGACCATCGGCGCCGATTTCCGCCGCCGCCTCACCATCCCGGTGCTCGGCATCACCGGCAGCGTCGGCAAGACGACCGCGAAAGAGATGGTCGCCTCCGTCCTCTCGCAGCGCTGGAGCGTGCTCAAAACGCCCGGGAACTATAATAATCAGCTCGGCGTCCCGCTCACGCTCGCGAGCATTCAGCCGGAGCATGAATTTGCCGTCGTCGAGCTCGGCGTCTCCCACTTCGGGGATATGAAGCCGCTTGCGGTCATGGCAAAGCCCGACGCCATGCTCTTTACGATCATCGGCCGCGCGCATCTTGAGTTCTTTGGCGACCGCGAGGGCGTTTTCCGCGAGAAGACCTCCGTCCTGCAGGATATGGCCGATGACGCCGTTGTCTTCTGCAACGGGGACGATAATCTCCTCCGCGCCATGACCTGCCCGCAGCGGAAGATCACCTTCGGCCTCTCCGAGGGCTGCACCGTCCGCGCCGAGGAGATTGAATATCTCGGCACCGGCGGGGTCAAGTGCGTCATCGTCTCCGGCGAGCGCCGCATTCCCGTCGAGCTCTCCTATGGCGAAGTGATGCTCTATGCCGCGCTCGAGGGCGCCGCCGTCGGCCTGCACTATGGGCTGACGGATGCGGAGATCTCCGCCGGCATCGCCGCCTACAAGCCCGAGGGCGCCCGCGCCAGCGTGGAGCAGGCGAACGGCTTTACCATTGTCAACGACTGCTATAACGCGAACCCCGATTCCATGGCTGCAGGTCTCCGCGCGCTGCAGCGTGCGGACGCGCACCGCCGCGTTGCCATCCTCGGCGACATGGGCGAGCTCGGCCCCACGGCGGAGCGGCTGCATTTTGAAACCGGCGTCACGGCAGGGGAGTGCGGGGTCGACCTGCTCATCACCTGCGGCCCGCTCTCGAAGCATATGGCCGCCGGCGCAAAGGAGGCGGGCGTGAAGAACGTCCTCTCGTTCGACACTCTCGCCGATATCCTCGCCGCCCTCACGGACGCGATCGAGCCGGGCGACCGCGTGCTCGTCAAAGCCTCGCACTCCATGCAGTTTGAGAAAATCGTTTCCGCGCTGCATACCCTGTATCGGGAAAATGCTTGACATTTGCCCATCAGATAAGATATAATACCAACCCGGTGCCGCTTCCGGCGCCGCCAAAAGCCAACTACTGTGAGGCTTTCCTCACTGTTGAGTATTTATGAGTGTCGATCGTTTGTCGATGCTCGCAGAGAAAGGAGTAAAACACGATGTTCCGTACCTACCAGCCCAAGAAGCGTCAGCGCAAGAAAGAGCATGGCTTCCGCAAGAGAATGGCGACCGCCAACGGCCGCAAGGTTCTGGCCCGCCGCAGAGCGAAGGGCAGAAAAAAGCTGAGCTACTGATTCAGCCCGATCCAACCGTGAGCAGGGCTGCTGATTGAATATCGCGTTTTCAGGGTGGGGTTGCTCCACCCTTAAAGCGTTTGCAGCCTGCGGCAAAAAATGGGAGAGGCCAATGGAATTTACCGATACCCTGAAAAAGAATCACGAATTCCGGCGCCTGTACTCCAAGGGAAAGAGCGCGGCCGCCCCGACGCTTGCCGTCTACTGCCGCAAAACCGGCAGGGACAGCAACCGCATCGGCTATACCGTATCCAATAAGATCGGCAACGCCGTCACGCGCAACCGCATTCGCCGCCGTCTCCGGGAGATTTACCGTCTCCACGAGGGCGAGGTGCAGCGCGGGTACGACGTCGTCATCGTGGCCCGCCACCGCGCAGCGGAGGCGGACTATCACCGTCTGGAGCGCGACCTGTCGCGCGCCTTCGCGTCGCTTTCGCTTTGGAAGGAGGAAGGCATGTGAAACACATTCTCATCGCCCTCGTCAAATTCTACCGGAAGTACATTTCCCCGCTCACACCCCCGACCTGCCGCTACGTGCCCACCTGCTCGCAGTACGCGCTCGAGGCGCTCGAGAAATACGGCGCCCTCAAGGGCGGCTGGCTTGCCGTCAAACGCATCTGCCGCTGCCATCCCTTCCACAAGGGGCACGATTTTTACGACCCGGTCCCCTGAGGACCACAACCAAATGATGGGAGTCATCTTATGTCATTTACCTCAATTTTCGGATGGCCGCTGAAGCTCTTCTATGAGCTCACGAAGAATTATGGCATTGCCATCATTCTCTTCGGCATCCTGGTGAACGTCATTCTCTTCCCCTTCATGGCCAAGAGCAAGAAGAGCATGATGCGCACCACCCGACTCAACCCGAAAATGAAGGCTCTGCAGGAGAAGTACGCCAAGGATCAGCAGCGTCTGCAGCAGGAGACGATGAAGCTCTATAAGGAAGAGGGCGTGAGCCCCATGTCCGGCTGTCTCTGGACGCTGATTCCGTTCCCGCTCCTGTTCGCGCTCTATGCCGTCATCCGTCAGCCTCTGAGCAAGATGATGGTGCTCGGCTCTGACGCGATCGCGAGCCTTACCGACTGGGTCACGAAGAACGCGGGCTATGTCGCCGCCGAAAGCGGCCGCGCCTCCGCCTATTCGGAGATTCAGATCACCGATCTCATCCACCAGAACTGGGATGCGGTCACCAAAGCCCTTGGCGACTTTGGCGGCAAGCTCATGGACATCAACTATCATTTCCTCGGCATGAACCTCGGCGAGCAGCCGACGTACAAGCTCTGGAGCCTTGATTGGAGCAACGCGAAGGTCTGGCTTCCCGCGCTGGGTCTGTTCCTGATCCCCGTGGTCTCCGCCGGCATGAGCTGGCTGAGCATGGTCATCAGCCAGAAGACGAACCCCGCCATGGATCCGCAGGCCGCCAATACCAACAAGTCCATGATGATCGTCATGCCGCTCATCTCGCTGTGGATCTGCTTCAGCATGCCCGCGGCCATGGGCGTCTACTGGATCATCAACAGCGTCTGCGGCATCGCGCGCGACGTGTTCCTCACCAAGTACTACACCAAGAAGCTCGACCTTGAGGACGCCATCCGCGCCGAGAAGAACGCCGAGCGCGCCGAGGTCATCGCAGAGCAGGAGCGTCAGCGCCAGAAGGAAGAGACCGAGCGCCGCCGCGCCGCCGGTGAGACCGAGATCAACCGCAACACCAGCAAGAAAAAGATTCAGGCCAGCCAGAAGCAGCAGAACGACGAGCGCAAGGCCGAGGCCGCCCGCGAGGAGCGCGCCCAGAAGCGCGCCCGTCTCGGCATCGAGGAGCCCGAGGCCCCTGCCTCTCAGGTGGGCAATCGCCGCTATGCCCGCGGCCGCGCCTATGATCCCGACCGCTATCTGTACAGCCGGCCCGAGACCGTCGAACCCGACGGCGCCGAAACAGGAGAGAACTGAATATGCTGAAAGTTATAGAAAAGTCTGCGAAGACAGAGGACGAGGCCGTCGCTCTGGCTCTGGAGGAGCTCGGGCTCGACCGCGATGAGGTCTCTGTCGAAATCGTGGAGCGCGCCAAGTCGGGCTTTCTCGGCATCGGCGCGCAGGACGCCGTCGTGCGCGTCAGCTACGAGGTCGAGGACGATCCCTATCAGGAGATCCGCGCCTTCCTCGGCGGCCTGCTCGAGCGCATGGGCGTCGAGGCCGAGATGGACATCCAGCCGCGCGAGAACGGCGGCGTCACGGTCAATCTGTCCGGCCCGAACATGGGCGCTGTCATCGGTCGCCGCGGCGAAACGCTCGACGCCATCCAGCACCTGACGAACTATGCCGTCAATCGCGGCGGCGATAAGCACACCCACATCAGCGTCGACGCCGAGAGCTACCGCGCCAAGCGCGAGGATTCCCTCGTCCGTCTCGCCGAGAAGATGGCCGCCAAGGTCATCAAGTATAAGCGCAGCATGGCGCTCGAGCCGATGAACTCCTATGAGCGCCACGTCATCCACACCGCGCTGCAGAACTATGAGGGCGTCTCCACCAGCTCCACCGGCACCGAGCCGAACCGCCGCGTCGTCGTGAGCTACGAGCGTCCCCAGCAGCCGGAGCGCCCGAGCAAAAAGCCCACCAGCCGTGAATGGGCTTAATTGACAGGAGGTAACACCATGTTGTTTGAAAAGGTAAGAGACATTCTCGCCGAGCAGCTCGAGATCGATCCCGAGACCATCACGCTCGATACCAACATCGTCGATGATCTCGACGCGGATTCCCTGGACTTCGTGGAGATGATCACCTCCATCGAGGACGAGTTCAACATCGTCGTCACCGACGAAAAGGTCGGCGATTTCAAAACCGTCCGCCAGGTCGTCGAGTTCCTCGAGACCCTCGTGAAGTAAATCCTCACAATGAAAAGGTGCAGCCCGAGCGGCTGCACCTTTTTCATTTTAAAGCTCCCTCAAGGGCGAGACCGCGATCGTGTGAAATCGAGTTCGAGCGTCAGTAACGACTCAGTAACAGGTCAGTAACATCGATTTTCGTTGGTATCTCTCGCTTTTTGCTCCTTTGTTACTCATGTAACTCAGTTTTCAGGAAAACAGTTTTTCATACAGATAGAGGTGTTCAGAAAAACGATTACATGAGTTACACGGCAACACCAGCATTGCTCTGTGCAGAACCATCTGATCCGATCGCCGCCCTACATTCCGTTTTCGATGGTGCTTCGTAGGGGCCGACGCCCTCGGC
>CAMJHX010000052.1 GCA_946405655.1 uncultured Clostridia bacterium | reverse complement strand
CGAGGTTTTTCGTATCGCGCAGGGGCTCGAAATAGAACGTGCCGAAGGGCATGGAACCGTCGATCTCATCGCCGACGTGGAGATCGACGAGGTTTTTCGTATCGCGCAGGGGCTCGAAATAGAACGTGCCGAAGGGCATGGAGCCGTCGATCTCATCGCCGACGTGGAGATTCTCGAAGAGATAATCCGGCACGAGGTAGGGCGCGTTGCGGCGGATGGTGACCTCGAAGAAGGGCTTGTCGCCGCGCGCCTCGAACGGCGCGGAGGCGATGGTATAGGGGCGCGTCAGCTCGCTCGCGCCGATCTTGAGGCGGAAGTTCACATACTGACCGGACTGGAAGACCGGGACATGACCGTCCACGGACTCAAAGCGGAAGGTCCGCGCTGTGGGAGACGCCTCGCGGATCTGGACGCATTTGAAGCGCATCTCCAGCGGGTGGAGCTTTTCGGTGAGCTCACGGATGGCGTCCTTCGGCTGCGGCACGGGAGAGGCCTTTTTGAGCGCTTCGGCGCGCGCCTTGGTCACGCGGCTTGCGCCGCCGACGTCCTTGAGAAATCCGTTTACCTTGATGCTCATCACTTGCCCTCCTTCTCTGCCATGGCATTCAGCACCGCTTTGGCGGCGAGACGACCGTTTTTGACCTGCGGCGCCTGACCGTCGCCGACGACGGCGTGCGCACCGGCAAACTCGAGACCCTTGATATAGTGCTCGTTGGCGTCCATGGTGCGGCGGCCGATGAGGTGGTTCTTCATCGAATGGCGATAGCCGTAGATGGTGCCCTTCCACGCGCCGACATAGTGGTTGATGGTCATGGGCGTGGAGACCTCGATCTCGGCGATGCGGTCGCGGAAGTCGACGCCGTTGTGCTCGATGAACTTCTCGATCATCTCGGAGGCGAGACGGCGCTTGAGATCGTAATAGTCCTCCTCCTTCACATCGAGGAAGGGATCGGTCGGGACGAGGTTCGTGATGGAGACGTGCGTATAGCCCTCGGGGACGCAGTCGGGCACGGCGTAGTTGAGGCAGACCGTGGTGAGGAAGGGATAGGGCTCGGTGAGGTTCTTGCCGTTTTCCCAGATGACGTTGGTGTCCATCGTGTCGCCGGAGAAGGTATTGTAGTTCACAAAGCCGTTCTCCTCGGGCGTGCCGGCGAGGATGAGCATGACGGAGACCGGGCAGACGCCGAGCTCCATGCCGTTGACGAACTTGATTGCCTCGGGCGGAACCTCGCTCAGCGGCTCGATCATGGAGGTGTAGACGCGGTTCGGATAGGCGCCGGAGATGACGTAATCACACGCGATCTCGTCGCCGCGGTGGGTGCGGACGCCGGTGACCTTGCCGTTTTTGACGAAAATCTTCTCGACCTCCTGGCGAAACTCGATCTGTGCGCCGTTTTCCTCGACCTTCTGCTGCAGGCGCATGCTCATCTCGTGCGAGCGGTGGCGCGGGATGAAGCTGCCGCGGAAATAGTCCGCCATGCAGTAGGCATAGATCGTGAAGGGCAGATCGTCCATCGGCGCGCCGACATAGATCCAGTACGGCACGAGCATGTCGATCGCCTTCTGCGGGAGATCGAAGGTCTTGATGACCTCGCTTGCGCTGTAGCCCGCGACCTTGACGAAATCGGGGTGATCCTTGAGCATCTTGACCTTGCTCATTGGCGTGACAGAGATGACGTCCATGCTGCGGGTGACGCGGTCGCAGAGCATGATGAGGTCATAGACCTTCTGATACGTGCCGGGGACGACGGCGTCCACATCGCGCGCCATGCGCTCGAAGCCGTCGTGCAGGATGGCGTTGACGCCCTCGTTCGGCAGGAGCACGCGGTAGCACTCCGGCACGGGCAGCCAGTCGATGTCGATCCCCATCTCATCGAACCATTCGCCGACGACCATGCGGTTATCCTTCGGGCCGATGGACATCATTTCGTGCAGAGACGCCTCGATCTCGAAGCCGTTGCGCACGAAGTCGGTGGCGACGCCGCCGGGCATGTTGTTCTTCTCGAGGATGAGAATGTCCTTCACGCCCTTCGCCTGCAGCTGCAGCGCGGCGGACAGACCCGCGAGCGCCGCGCCGATGATGACGACGTCATAGTGCTTTTTGTAAAAGCTCAATCTGGTTTCCTCCTCTATCTCATTTTTCAAATGAATTGCTGCTGTGATTATACAGCAAATCCATATGCAGTGCAACCGATGGGGGTGCGGTGCCAAGATTCTTCGACTCCGCGCTGCGCGCTCCGCTCAGAATGACAATTTCTCTTGCTGCACGGCGTGCTTTGTGCTACAATGCGCACGTTAACGACCGATGGATGGAGAATCGGAATGGCTGCAATTCGCTCCTTTGTCCGGCGCGAGCCGGTGCTGCTGATCGCGGCGATCGCCGCGCTGCTCTCTTGCTTTCTGGTGCCGCCGGACGCGGAATATCTCAAATATCTCGATTGGCGCACGCTCGCGCTGCTCTACTGCCTGATGACCGTCGTCGCCGGGCTGCGGCAGGCGGGCCTCTTTGCGCATCTGGCGCACACGCTGTGCTCTCGCGCCGGGAGCGTGCGCGCGATCGGGCTGCTGCTTGTGCTTCTCAGCTTCTTCGCGGCGATGCTGATCACGAACGACGTGGCGCTCTTGACCTTCGTGCCGTTCGCGGTGGTCGTGCTCGGCATGGCGGACCGCAGGCAGGATCTCATTCGCATCGTGGTGCTGCAGACGGTGGCGGCGAATCTCGGCAGTATGCTGACGCCCGTGGGCAATCCGCAGAATCTCTATCTCTATTCCTATTACAACTATGATTTTCTGCCGTTTCTGCGCGTGACGCTCCCCTACTGGCTGCTGTCGCTGGGGCTGATTGCGGCGTCGTGCCTGCTGCTGCCGGCCGAGCGCCTGCACCTCTTTCTCGGCGAGGCGCCGGGAATCGACCGGAAGGGGCTCGGGGTGTACGCGGCGCTCTTTGCGCTGTGCCTGCTCGTGGTGCTGCACGTGCTCCCGTGGCCGGTGATGCTCGCGGGGATGATTCTCTCTCTCGCGTTTTACGACCGGAAAACGCTGACAGAGGCGGACTTTCTGCTGCTTTTGACGTTCGCGGCGTTTTTCGTCTTCTCCGGAAATCTCGCGCGGATTCCGGCGGTGGACACGCTGTTAAAGCAGCTGCTCGCCGGGCGGGAATACCCGATATCGCTCGCGGCGAGCCAGGTGATCAGCAATGTGCCGGCGGCGCTGCTGCTCTCCGGCTTTACCGGAAACGGCGACGCGCTCGTGCTCGGCGTGAACATCGGCGGGCTCGGAACGCCGATCGCGAGTTTAGCCAGTCTCATCAGCCTGAAGCTCTATTCCCACTCCGACCACGCGCACACGGGGCGGTATCTGGCGGAGTTCACGGTGGTGAACCTCGTGCTGCTCGGCGTGCTGAGTATGGCGTGGATCTGCTTTGCGGCATAAAAACAGACCTTTGCATTGCAAAGGTCTGTTTTCTTATGCGGTTTCGAGCGTGAGGGTGCTGCCGTGCTCGCCGGTTTTGACGCGGATCTTCTGCGGGATGCTCTCGCCGAGGCGGTCGACATGGGAGATGATGCCGACGAGACGGCTGCCCTCGGAGAGCTGGTTCAGCACATCGAGCGCCTTATCGAGCACGTCGTCGCTGAGCGAGCCGAAGCCCTCGTCGATGAAGAGGGCGTCCATCTGTCTGCCGCCGGCGTGGTTCTGCACGACGTCGGAGAGTCCCAGCGCGAGCGCGAGCGAGGTGAAGAACGATTCGCCGCCGGAGAGCGAGCCGGACGGGCGCTGCTGCCCGGTGTTGTGGTCGAGCACCTCGATCTCCAGCCCCGCCTTGGCGTTGCGCCGGTCGGCGCCCGCCTTGTGCACGAGCTCATAGCGCCCGCCGCTCATGAGCTCCATGCGGCGGTTCGCCATGGCGAGAATCTCGCGGAACATGGCGCCCATGACATAGCGGTCGAAGGAGAGCTTGCCCTGCGCGCTGCTGGCGCCGCCGGCGAGATCTGCCAGACGGTCGATCCGGCGCCACGGGGCGTCGGTGGCTGCGAGCTCGCGCTTGGCCGCCTCGACCTTTTCGAGGACGGAGAGATGGTTGTTCAGCAGATTCTCCGCCGCCGTATGCGCGGCGCGGGCGGCGTCATACTGCTCCTGCAGCTGCAGCTTTTCTGCTTCGAGCGCGGCGAGATCCACGCGCTGCAGGCCTTCTGCCGATGTCTCCTGCTCTCGCACACGCTCCGCGAGGCTCTGCTTTTGGAAAGCGTGCTCCTGCAGCCGAGCGCGCTCGGCCTGGAGCCAGTGCTCGCCATCGCTCTCCCCAATTGGCGTGAGCGCGTCCTCGGCGGCTTCCAGCGACACAAAGCCCGTCTCTGACAGGATCTGCGCCAGCGCTGCATTCGCCTCACGCATGCTCGCTTCGAGCGCGGGCGCGGCGGTCTCCTGCTCTTGCAGGGCACCGGAGACGGTGTCGCGCTGCTGCTTTGCGTTTGTGAGCGCGGTTTCGTGCGCCTGAACAACCGCGGCAAGCGCGTCGGCGCGCTGCTGCAGCCGCGTCTGCTCCGCTTTCGCCTCCGCTTCGGTCTCGAAGGCAAGGCTCGCGCGCAGAGCGCGAACCTCTGCCTCCGCCGCGATCTTGGCGGCGGACTGCTGTTGTTCATCCATGCGAAGCTGCTCAATGCGTTCGTTTGACTTCTGCAGGGCAATTTGCTTTTCCCGCAGAGTCTCGCGGTCAGCGTCGCGCGTCTGCTGCGCTTTCAGCGCAGCTTGGAGCGCAAGCTCCGTCTCCTCCGCAAAGCGCTCCGCCTCCTCAACAGCGAGAGAGAGATACTCGCCGGACGCCAGCTGCTCCCAGCTTTCACAGTCCGTGAAGACGGTCTTCGCGCGGGAGAGGATGGCGTGTTTCCCGCTCTCGATGGCGGTTTTCCGCGTTTCCACATCGGTATGCTGTTCGTTTCGCTTGTGCTCGGTGCGCTCGGCCTCGCGCTTGGCGCGCTCGACCGCGTCCTCGCCGGGCGTCTCCTCCGGGAGCGGCGCGAGCTGCGCGAGATGGTTGCGGCAGAGGCGCGAGCCGCAAACCGGGCACTGCGCCGATTCGGAATCGGAGAGCGTATCGCGCAGCTCCTGCGCGAGAATGCCTGCCTGCGCAGCGATGAAGCGCTGATAGAGCGCGTTATACGCGTCCTGCGCGGCAGCGGCAGCATCGGTGGCCTGCACCAAGCGCGTCTGCGCGCGGTCGAGTTCTGTTTCCTGCGCTTTCACGGCGTCAACATCCACGACGAGACCGTGCTCGCCCGCGATCGCGTTCAGGCGGGAGGCCGCCTGCGACTGTGCTGTGCGGCAGGACTCCGCCTGTACATCGACCTGCGCAGCAGCGTCGATCCGCTCGTTCAGAGCTTGGATCTCCTCTGTGATTTCACCGTTTTCCTGCTCCGCCGTGGAAAGCTCAGCGCGCGCTTTTTCCGCCGCCATAGTTGCGGCGGATTCGTCTTTTCGCCGGGCTTCCAGCTGCGCGTATTTCGGCAGCTGATTGCTCATCGCTTTGATATCGGCAAGCAGCTGCGTCTCCTCGGCCTTGGCGTCGCCGTCCGCATCGACGGCAGTCTGCGCTTCCGAAACGGTTTGCTCATGTGCGGCGAGTTTTTCCCGCAAAGACCGGATATTCGCGCACGACCGCTCCCAATCCGCACTGCTCTTGCGCGCATGATCTCGGGCGGGCGCGACCTTATGGAAAGACGCATCTGCGCGCTCCAGCCGCTCGGCGTGCCGCGCCATCTCCTCGTCCAGCGCACACAGCGATTGAAGCGCTTTCCGATCACGGTCGATGGCATCGAGCTTTTCATTGGCTGCCTTGGCTGCGCCGATGCGCCTGTTGACGTCCGTCACGAGCGCAAAGGCCTTGTCCTCAGCATCCTTCTGCTCCAAAGCGTGGAGCGTTTCCTGTTCCGTCAGCGCGGTAAGGTTCTCGAGCAGCGCAGGGTGCTCCGGCAGGAGACCCTCGCGGGCGGCGTCATCCAGATCCGGCGGCATCAGGAACAGCTGCTGCATCTGGATGCTCACCTCGTCCACGCGCGACTTGCGCCGGCGCTGGATCTCGCCGCGGGCGCCGAGGATGAGGTTCTGGTAATAGAGATAGGCGGAGTTATCAAAGAGCTTGCCGAGGATCTCGTTTTTCTCCTCGGTGCTCGCCTTGAGAAAGCGCTTGAACTCGCCCTGCGCGAGCATGATGATGCGGCTGAACTGCTCGGCATTGAGCCCGAGCAGCGCCTCGACGCGCTTTGTCACGGCGCTCGCGCCCTCCGTCGGAGCGCGGTCCGGCTCATGCAGCTCCGCCTCGATGGTGCCGCTGTTATATTCTCCGACCTTGCCGCGCTTTTTGGAAAAATGGATTTTTCGCGTAACACTATATTCCTGGTTGTTCTGGGCAAAGCGCAGCGTGACGACCGTGTCCTCGGATTTGGGCACATAGTCGCAGTGGAGCATATCGCCCTTGCGGTCCGGGCCGCTCGCGGCGCCGAAGAGGGCGAAGACGATGGCGTCGAAGATGGTGGTCTTGCCCGCGCCGGTGTCGCCGGTGACGAGATAGAGACCATGCTGCATCTGCTCGAAGGGGACAACGGTTTTGGCGGCATAGGAGCCGAAGGCAGTCATTTCCAAAGACAGCGGTCTCATACGCTTCCCTCCTGCTTGACCAAGAATTCCACGAGCTTTTCGATCTCCTCCGCGCCGGGGTCGGCGTGCACGTCGGCATGCTGCGCGATCGTTTCGGCATAGTCCAGCAGCGCCGCGTCCGCCTCCTCCGGCGGCTCTCCGGCGGTGCACTCGGCATAGAAATCGCAGAACAGCGCCTGCATGCTCTTTTGCTCCACGGCCTCAGACGAGGCTGCGGCAGCGGCGCGAAACGGCTCATACTCCGAGCAGCGCTCCATGAGGACGCTGCCGCGCTCGCGGCAGAGCGCCTCGAACGGCGCGATCGCCTCGGGGCTGAGACGGCGGTCCGTGAGGACGAGGCGGAGATATTCCCCCTGCCGCGCCTGCGCAGTCTCCTGCAGCAGGAGCTCCTCGTGCGCCCCGCGCAGCTCGCGCATGGGGTGCAGGGGCGGGATCTCGAGCACCTCGATGGCGGGATCTTCCCCCTTCGCGCCGAGATCGACGAGCACGGGGCCTTTCTTCGCCTGCCGCGTCTCGTTGAAGTGATAGCACATGGGAGAGCCGGCATAGCGCACGGTCTCGCGCCCGACGGGATACGCCGCGTGGATGTGCCCGAGGGCGACATAGTCAAAGCCGTCGAAGCAGGAGACATCGATCTGGCCGAGGCCGCCGACCATCGTCTCCGAGCCGCCGCGCTCTCCCGTGCAGCCCGCGGCGACGACGTTCTGGTGCGCGATGAGGACATTGCGCTCGGAAAAATCCACCGGCTGGCGCTGCAGCAGCGCGCGGACGGCGGTATCATAATCGCGCAGGGAATCGTCCTGCAGCGTCTCGGCGATGAGGCTCGGGAACACATAGGGCATGAGCCAGAATGTGACGGGGCCGTAATCATCGCGCAGCGTGACGTGCGTCAGCTCCGGCGACTCGAACAGCGGGCGGGAGATGTGCAGCCCCTTCTGCGCAAGGATCGGCCCCGCGAAGGCGAGGCGCTGCGCGGAATCGTGGTTGCCCGCGATGAGCATGACGGGAATGTCCAGCTCCGACAGCCGCGTGAGCATCCGGCTGAGGAGCGACACCGCCTCGCCCGACGGGGCGCTGCGGTCATAGACGTCGCCCGCAATGACGACCGCATCCGGCTTTAAGCGCTCCGCTTGCTCCAGAAAGACAGTGACCCAATGGGGCTGGTCACCGTTTTCGAGCATGGAGACGCCGTGCACCGTCTTGCCGAGATGGAGATCGGCGATGTGTAAAATTCGCATGGAATTCCTCCCTGCCATTGGCCGCGTTGGACCGCGGCGGTTTTTGTTTATGATACCACAGCACGACGCGCCGCTTCAAGCGCAAATCACCCCGGCGGAGATTCCGCAGAGGCGATTTGGTTTACATAAGTTATCCGCATTGATCTATTTCTATGAAGCGGCGGGCGCAAGCGACCCGCCCTACGGCTGGAGGATGGGTGATTGCGTGTTCGCCGGGGAACGGCAGTGGATGCAGATCGTTCTGCGCGGCGCGATGTGGGCATCGCGCCCTACA
>CAMJHX010000051.1 GCA_946405655.1 uncultured Clostridia bacterium | reverse complement strand
ACGTCCTCTTCGTCGACGACGGCGAGGAGCATTACATGGTCAACACCGGCGAAGATCAGCTCAAGTACCTCGCCATCGTGCTCTTCTCCAAGTAATACGCAAACTCAGACGAAAAACCCCTCCGCATGTTCCCAAGAACGGCGGAGAGGTTTTTTCCGGTGAAAAACTTGTTTTTCACCGATCGGGGTACTCGCGCTTATCGCGCAGGGCTTTGCCCTGCTTGGTCGGCGCGAGGGGCGAGCCACGTCGCGGCAAGCTCCATATCCCTTGCTTCCCCGCGGGCGGGAAAGCAAGCTCATTCCACTGCCGCTCCTTACCAAATCAAAGCATCCGCTTTGATTTGGAGAGGAAGAACGGGGGCGCGGATACAGAGCCGTCGCGCCTTAGCGCGGCTGCGGCGTGGAGCAAGCCCGGTCTGACGACGCCCGAGGGAGTTTTTCCACCGCACATGTCGCTGGAAAAACGATTGGAATCCATTCGCGCCTTCCGAGGCGCGAACTCTGCGAGGCCATTTCGTAGGGGACGGCGTCCTCGACGTCCCTGCAGAGAGCATTTGCTTTTGCGCCAATCCCCGGCGAATCCGCACCGCGCCCAAACCTTCCCCCTCGGGGGAAGGTGGCCGAGCGAAGCGAGGTCGGATGAGGGGCAGACGCGCAGCCAATGTCCGCCCCGGGAGGTCATCTCCCCTCATCCACCGCTGACGCGGTCCCCCTTCCCCCGAGGGGAAGGTTTTTCCCTGCGGCGGAATCCGGCAAATGGGCGAATCTTATGCCCTGTCTGCCCTGCAATAGCGCCGGATCAACTCCCAGTTCTCGTCCGTGTCCTCAACCAGAATGGTTTCCTTCGCCTGAACTCGAACCGCTTCGCCCGCATCGTCAACACGCTCCGGACTGTATTTTGAGAGAACAATATACGGGTGCGGTTTCCGTGAGATTGAAGACAGCCTGACGCTTGTTCTTCCGACGTAAGCAAGCTCGTCCCAGCGCAGCGTTTTTGTCACTGTGCCGGATCTTTTGAGTGCCGCAGAATCCGGGGACAACACGATACTTGTGCGCAGAGAAAGCTGACAATAAAAGATTTGATACAGCTCGATCAAAGCGCACAGGCCGAACAAGACAATCAGTCCAAGCTGCCAAACCGTTCTCGGATATCCGGAGATCCACAGCGCAGCCACCAGCAGAAACGCCAGACGGATAATATGAAGCATGGTGTTCTTTTTCAGCGCTGTCTTTGTGCTTTCACTGCATGGAATCACGCAGTTCTCGGCGTCAGGCTGTTTGTTTTCTCTCTGCATACTCACACCTCAAACAAATATTGAACCTGCGGATAATACTGCCGGATCTCCTCTGCGAGCTCCTTCGAATACGGCAGCGCGAGCACCTTTTTCGGATGATAGATCACATAGTCCGTGCTGCGCCAGGACGGTTCCTTTTGAGAACCCTTCGGGGGATGAAAATCAACGTCCGGATCGGTGCAGCAGCAGATGACCGGAGTCTCACGGTTTCTTGTCGTCTTGAGCCTGCAGACGCAGATCTGCTTCAGCTCCTCCCACGCGTATTCCCTCCTGCCGAAGAAATGCCGGACCCGAATCCCGGTCGGGCGCAGCTCCCACGTCGCATAAGTGAACCAGATGTGGTAGGCGCAGAAGATCAGCATTGCGAGCCCGGCGATCGCGATGATCCAGCCGTTCGACACAATGTTCTGCCGCTCCGCGCGGCTGAACGATGAAAAATCAGCCAGAAGGTAATACCGCAGGGCATGTACAATGCCGAGCAGCACAAAAAAGCCCGCAAACGCGCCGGACAGAATGGAAGCTTCCTTCCGCGCCCTCTCCGAGATGAAATGTCCCACGATCTTTGCTCCTTCTATAGAGAACTGTAAGGCCTCGCAGAGTTTGCCCGACAGGGCAAAGAGAATCAAATCCGTTTTTCCGGCGACATGTGCGGCGGAAAAACTCCCTAAGGCGAAGCGTCACGCGAGCCCTCGCGCCGACCAACGGAGGCGAAGCCGTAGGCGATGTAGCGCGAGTATTCAAAAAAGAGCCGCAAAGCGGCTCTTTTTTGATAGCTTTACGGGTCTGAGAGCGTGATGCCCTGCTCCGCGTCCCAGATGACGATCGGGTTGCTGCTGTCCTCCGCCGGGGGCGGCGGCGTGACGCCGAGCGCGTCGCGGATCATGGCGGCGTAGCCCTGCTGACCCTCGGCCTGTAGGTGGATGCCGTCGGAATAGAGCCAGTCGGTGTGGTCGACCGCGAGCGCGGACCAGTCGATGATGGTCACGTTCCGGTTGCGCGCCGCGAGCGCGCGGATGCTGTCGTTGGACTGCTCCTGCCAGCTGAGACTGGTGCCGAACGCCGTGACCCAGTAGATCTTTCGGCTCGTGCCGAGCCGGTCGATGATGCCCTGCCCGTCCTCCACGGAGAAGGGGCCGTTCGTGCCGAGCGCCAGAACCACCGTGCTGCCGAGCACGCCGCTGCTCTCGAGCGAGTCGAGCACGGCATAGGCGTCCCACAGCTGGCGCGAGACCTTCGCGTCCACCGTGCAGCCGGGGAGCGCGTCCTGCAGGGCGTTCAGCGCACCGAGCATCACCGAGTCGCCCACCATGGTGACGTCCGCCGTGTTCAGCGTCGGCACCGGCGTCGCCTCCTGCGTCGGCGTCGGCGTCTCGGTGGCCTTGGGCGGCAGCGTCGCCTCGATCTGCGCGCGGTTTGCCTCGAGCAGCTCCTCGAGCGCGTCGAGATCGCCGGCCTCCACCGGCGCGCCCAACGTGATCAGCAGTCCCATGGAAAACGCCATCGCGGCGACGATCGCCGCCGGGCGCTTGAACCATTTCCAGCCCGGATCGCCTGCGGGGGCGAGCCATGCCTTCGGCACGCTCAGCGCATGGATGATCACCGCGAGCGCGAGGATGATGCCGCCCTCGGCGAGATGCCGCCAGAGCGCGTCCTCGATCGGGCGCAGGCGCTCCATCAGATACAGCACCGGGTACATGGTGAGATAGATCTCATAGCTGCGCTGGCCGAGCCACTTGAGCGGCAGCCAGTCGAGCACGCGGCCGAAGGGGAGATCCTCCTGCGTGCAGAGCACCGCCAGCACGACGGAGAGCACCGCCGTGAGCGCGATCAGCCCGTAATATGCCGCGGCCGACGCGCCGTCGAGCAGGATCGCGAGCGCGAGATATCCCGCGGCGCACAGCGCAAAGAGCGTGCAGCCGAGACCCTTCGAGCAGCGCAGGCGCTCTGCCGGGATCAGGCCGACGGCGCTGCCGAGCAGCAGCGCGTGCACGCGCGCGTCCGTGCCGTAATAGGAACGGGAGGCGTCCCCCGTGAGATAGTAGAGATATGCCATCACGCCGGCGGAGACGAGCGCGAGCGTGACCAGCACGCCGACGGCGCCGTTTCGGCTTCCGTCCTTCTGCTCCAGCCGCCAGAGGCCGAACAGCAGCGGCCAGACGAGATAATACTGCAGCTCCACCGCGAGCGACCACATGTGCGTAAACGGGGAGGTGGATGTGATGCGGGAGAAGTAGTCCTGGTTCTGCACGATCTGCCACCAGTTCTGATAGCCGAAGAGAATGCTCTCCAGCTCCTCGCGGATGCCCACGAGACCCTCCGGCAGCCACAGCAGCAGCGCCAGCAGCGTCAGCGCGATGACCCAGAGCAGCGCCGGATAGATGCGGCGGATGCGCTTTTGATAAAACCCCACCGTGCGCCAGCGTCCGTCGGCATCATTCGCCGCCGCCGTCCGCGCGAGCAGATAGCCCGAAAGCACGAAAAACATCGTCACGCCCAGATAGCCCCCGCGCACCGCGCCGGGGAACATGTGATAAAGCACAATGCCCAGGATCGCGATGGCTCTCAGTCCATCCAACCCCGGGAGATATCGACTTGTGCGTGCCGACTGGTTCATAAAAGCTCCTTCAAAACCGACAAATTATGTATACTGCTTGATTCATTATGTTAACGCGAAAACGCGCAAAAGTCAATCATTATTCTATATATGTGTCGAAACTTGTTTTCTGTGCATCTTGCAAAGAAAAACAGGTTGTGTTATACTGACGCTGAATTAGTGCAAGGTTTTTGAGTAATTTGTCCCTTTGTACGAAAAATCGAAAAAGGAACAGGCTGGTTTCAGCCGCAGGAGGCCATTGTGAAACGCATCAAAGTATCAAATAACGTCATCAGAAGAATGCCCCGTTATCTCCGCAAGCTGGATGATCTCACCGCCGCCGGCGTGGAGCGCATCTCCTCCGGAGAGCTGGGCCGCCAGATGGGGCTTACCCCTTCGCAGATCCGTCAGGATTTCAGCTGCTTCGGCGAATTCGGCCAGCAGGGATACGGCTATAACGTCGTCGCGCTCCGCGGCGAGATCGCCAAGATCCTCGGCATGGATCGCAACTATACCGCCGTGCTTGTCGGCGTCGGCAACATCGGCCGTGCGCTGGTTGAGAACTTCAGCTTCGAGCAGTACGGCTACAATCTCAAGGCCGCGTTCGACGTCAACCCCGACGTCATCGGCAGCGAGATCCACAGCGTCCCGGTTTATGATTTCAGCAAGCTGGAGGAGAGCCTCACGGCCATCCGGCCCGACGTCGCGGTGCTCTGCGTGCCGAAGACGATGGCGAACGAGGTCGCCAAGGAGGTCTGCGCCTGCGGCGTGCATTCGATCTGGAACTTCACCAACACCGAGCTGCAGCTCGAGGATACCGACGTCATCGTCGAGAATATCCACTTTTCCGACAGCCTGCTCGCGCTGGGCTACTACCTCTCCGAAAGCCTCGATGAGGCGGAGGCGAAGGCCGCCCGCGCCCGCAAGGACTGATTCCATGCGGCTTCTCAAACGCGTGATGGCGCTGCTGTGCGCCGTGCTTCTGCTCGGCTCCGGCGGCGCCATCGCCGCTGATGCGGGCAGCGCGCAGGATCCGCTCCTGTCTCAAAGCTATGTCCGGCAGTGGGAGCAAATGCTCCGGGAGGATCGCTCCGCGCGGGCGATCAGCGCGGCGTTTCCGCTCATCACGGAGGCACAGCGCAGCATCGAGATGCAGCGCGTCCGCTGCGGCAAAAACGGCGTCCGGCAGGCGCTCGTTCCCGCCGGCGCGCGCATCGCGCTCTCCGCGGGCGATACGATCACGCTGCTCTCCGGCGCCGGCAGCTTTCAGGGCGGCGCGCTCATCGATCTCACGGCGGGTGAGGCGGTCTCCGGCGGGGAAGCCATGCTGCGCCACCGTATGCTGCTCTCCGACGGCGCGAAAACGATCTTCGCCGCCCGCGAGCAGAGCCTCGTCTCGCTCAGCGGCACGGCAGTGCTCTCCCGCTATGCGGATGTGCCGCCCGAGGAGTGGTACGGCGCCGCGATCGATTATGCGGACGTGCGCTCGCTCATGAACGGCACCGGGGAGCGTGTGTTCTCCCCGTCGAGCACGCTCACGCGCGCCATGTTCATCACGATTCTCGGCCGCATGGCCGGCGTGCCCGAGCGCGATTATCCCGGCGTGTCCTTCTCGGATGTGGAGGCCGGCTCGTGGTACGCCCCCTATGTCGAGTGGGGCGCGAAGCAGGGCATTGTCAACGGCATGGGCGAGGGGCTCTTTGCGCCCGACAGCCCCGTCACGCGCGAGCAGATGGCAGCGCTCATCACGCGCTATGCCGATTCCGCGGGCTATGAGCTCCCCGCGGGCGTCAGCGCCGTCGCCGCCTTCCGCGATGCCGGCAGCATCTCCGGCTGGGCGTTCGAGAGCGTCGAGCGCATGCGGCAGACGGGCCTTCTGAGCGGCGATCCGCAGGGCAATTTCAACCCCCTGAACGGCGCCACCAGAGCCGAGGCAGCCACAGTGTTCATGAGACTGGACGCGACCATCAGAATCCTATAACCGAGACGCGCTGTGACCATGCTGCAGCGCGTCTTTACAGTGAGGAATTAGGAATTAGGAGTTAGGAGTTAGGAGTTGACAGATGGTTCCTGCGCAGCAAAGATCTGTCATCCTGAGCTTGTCGAAGGATCTTGGCACCGCAGCAAAAAAGAACCGCCAGCGTCTGTTTAACTGCTCTGCCAAGATTCTTCGACTCCGCACTCCGTGCTCCGCTCAGAATGACAAGCCTGGAGAACTCCTCACTCCTAGCTCCTCACTCCTAACTTGGCAAATTTGAATCTCCATTCGGGAGGAATATTGATATGTCTGACACCATCGCCGCGGTTGCCACCGGTAACGTGGTCTCCGCGATCGGGATTCTGCGCGTCTCCGGCGCGGAGACGCTTTCTGTCATCGACCGGGTGTTCTTTCCCGCGAACGGAAAGCTCATGTCCGAGGCCGAGGACCGCAAGCTCGTCTACGGCGCGCTCAAGTCCGCCGACGGGAGCGTGCTCGATCTCTGCCTCTGCACGATCAGCCGCGCCCCGCACAGCTACACCGGCGAGGACACGGCGGAGCTCCAGTGCCACGGCTCGCCCACGGTGCTGCGCGCCGGTCTGCGCGCGCTCTTTGCCGCCGGAGCGAGACAGGCGCTCGCGGGCGAGTTTTCCCGCCGCGCGTTTTTGAACGACCGCATGGATCTCACGCAGGCGGAGGCGGTCATCGACCTGATCCACTCTGAGACCGAGCAGGCGGCGAAGAATGCCGCCGGTCAGCTCGGCGGCGCGGTGCTGCGCTGCGTGCAGCCGATCTACCGGAGCCTCGCCGACATCGCGAGCCACTATCATGCCGTCATCGACTATCCGGATGAGGATATCCCGGAGTTTCAGCTGCAGTCCTACAGCGACACGCTCTCCGCCGCGGCGCAGGAGCTCGAGCGGCTGCTTGCCACGTTTGCGCGCGGCCGCGTGATGACCTCCGGCGTTCCCGCCGCGATTCTCGGCCGCCCGAACGCGGGCAAATCCTCGCTCTTAAATGCCCTGCTGGGCTATGACCGCGCCATCGTCACGGACGTGCCCGGCACGACGCGCGACACGCTCGAGGAACGCTGCGAGCTCGGCGGCGTTCTGCTCCGGCTCACGGATACCGCCGGCCTGCACGAGACGGCCGACCGTGTCGAGGCGCTCGGCGTCGAGCGCTCGCGCAGGGCAGCGGAGCAGGCGGCGCTCGCCGTCGCGGTCTTCGATGCGTCTGAGCCCCTCACGGAGGACGACCGCACCGTCATCGAAACGGCGCGGGAGGTCGAAAAGCGCATCGCCGTCCTGAACAAATCCGACCGCCCGGCGGTTCTGGACCCTGCCGACTTCGCTGCGGATTTCGACGCCGTCTGTGTCCTCTCTGCGAGAGAGCAGACCGGGCTGGAGGCGCTGGAGCAGGCGGTCGCCGCGCTCTTCCCGCTGCCGGAGGCTCCGGCGGGGGAAATCCTCACGAACGAGCGGCAGGCGGACGCCATCCGCCGCGCGCTCTCGTCGCTCCGCGCCGCGCAGGAGGCAATGCAGACGGGCTTCACGCCCGACGCCGTCCTCACCGAAGCCGAAGCCGCGATGCAGGCAATCGGGGAGCTCACCGGATCCAGCGTGAGAGAGGACATTACGCAGCGGATCTTTGAGAGATTCTGCGTAGGAAAATAAGAGTTGGTAGTTGGTAGTTTGTAGTTGATAGTTGAATGTGTCTCCGACGGATTTCAATTTGCCGCCGAAGGCGGCTCCTCCAACTACCAACTATCAACTAACAACTACCAACTAAAAAACACCCGTACCGAGCGGTACGGGTGTTTTTCTGTATTGACGCAGGAGAGTTGCGCCGGATGAAAGCTTACTTGCCCTCGAGCTTCTTGTTCTTCGCGATGCCCCAGATGAGGCCGGGCAGCACGACGAAGATCAGGGAGTAGTAGCCCATGTAGCCATATACCTTGGTGGTGATCGTCTTCAGGCCAAGCAGACTGATGGAGAAGCAGAGCGCGATGGCGACGACGGCCACAATCACGCGGCGGAGCGTCTCGTTCTTGATGCCGCCGACATGCTTGCCGTTCTCGTCGAACTTCGCGAGCTTCGGGGAGAAACGCTGGACCATCGTGTAGATCAGGGTGACGCAGGTGGACACGAAGGCGCAGAACAGCAGGATCGAGAAGATGAAAGTCAGCCACTTGATGCCCATCAGGGTCAGGACGGTCTGGTTCGGGATACCGGAGGTCGCAGTGGTGAAGTGCTCAAAGGCAGTGCCCTTGACGGCATCGCCCAGGCTGAGCGCGTGGTCCTGGAGACCCTGGAGCAGCGGATACCACTTGGCGAGCATGAACGCGGAGATGCTCAGGAAGATGCCGTTCATGAGCCAGCCGAGGAAGCAGGCGCGGTTGGTGCCCTTGACGTTC
>CAMJHX010000050.1 GCA_946405655.1 uncultured Clostridia bacterium | reverse complement strand
TCTGCAGGCCGAGACAGCAAAAGAATCGTAAGCCTTGCTCTCAGTGAGCAGCATCGTGAAGCCCCATTCATAATATTTAATATATATTGAAAAGTGTGATTTTCACAGAAGCAATAATATTGAAATGTGTGGATTCCTGCGATTTGGTTTTGTTGAAAAGTGCAGAGGTGTGCTGTGTTATATCGGAAGATCCAGCCGTAGATCAAAGAGAAAATCATCGATAATGCGCAGTATCGTGAAATAAAGTGGAGCCGCATTTCTGCGGCTCCTGTTAGTTAGTCTGTGAGATCAGCCCAGACGGCTTCTTCTGCTCTGGATCGGATGCTGTTCATGCGCCTGACCCACTCCATCTGGTTCTCTGCTTTCAGCTGCTCTGTGATGCCTTCCTGCGCGGCCATCTGCGTCATAAGCTGATCCATCATTGTCTCTGCGTAACGGTCGATTTCTTTGAGGTGTGCGGACAGCTTTCCGGAGAAGAGCAGCTGTGTGTACAGCACTCGTTTCTCCGCTTTCAGATGGTGCAGATACCGTGACGACCAGCAGATTAGGCGCTTTTTTTGCTCACCATCCCCCGCCAAAAACACGCCTCGTCCGTCAGGACGGGGCGTCTCTTTATGCGCAGCTTCGCCCAGCCGCGGATTCAGGAGGTTTTTCCCGGCGGGTCAAACAGCGCCTGCCGCCGCTCGGCTCCATCCTGCAGATTGTTATATTCCAGATACAGATACGTGTTCAGAGGTCCGTCCGGGTCCTCCGTCACATTGCGCGGGACCACCGCGCCTTTGGTGTTCAGGGACAGGCCGGAGACGTGCACGGGCTGCTGCCGCTGCAGGTTGAGGATCGCCTGATAGTATACAGACAGGGGAACCCCCGCCATCTTCAGCGCCATGGGCACGAGGTCGCTGAGCGTGATCAATTCCGGGGCCGTTCGGATGCTGCGATCGCTGCACCAGACCAGATACGGCGTGCCGTTCATGCGCACATGCGCCGCATCGAGATGCTCGGCGTCGTAGGTGCCGCCTTGCTCGGTCACAAACGCGGGCGGATGATCCCCGGCCATGATGACGACCACGGGACGGCCGCAGTCTTTGAAATAATCCAGAAGGCCCTTCAGTGCGGCGTCGGACATCGCAATGGAAGTCAGGAATTCATCCATATCGTCTGTCAGCTCGCCGAGATCCGTCTTCGTATGGATCGTGTCCCACCCCGACGGGTTTTGTTCATAGCCGCCGTGGTTCTGGTAGGTCAGGATGTACAGAAACCGCGGGCCGGACTGCGACGCTTCATAGCAGTCGATGAGCGTCTTGTAGTCGCCGGCGTCGGTGCGGTAGCGGTTGCCGTATTTGTCGCGGTATGCAAAATCATCCTGGAACAGGATATGATCGAACCCGAGCTCGGCGTATGCGCGGGAGCGGGAATAGTTGCTGCCGCTCTGGCTGTGCATCGCCCATGTCTCATATCCCAGCTTCTGAAGATAGGACACGACGCTGTTTGCATTGGAGAGGTCGAAGATGTTAAACGGCGCGGAGGGATTGATGAGCGCCCTGCTGTTGCTCGTGAGCAGCTCGTATTCCGAGCTGTTTGTGCCGCCGTACGGAACAACGGCATAGCCGCGCGCCGCGGTGTTCAGGCTGTGGTAGAACGCCAGATAATCGCGGTTGACCTCCAGCTCGAGCGCCTCATAGACCGCGGGGTCATAAAACGTCTCGTTGAGAATCAGAATCACGTCCGGCAGCTGCTTCGACGCGGCAGACGTGACATGCAGCCGGTCTGCGATCTCGTCAACCTTCTCTGCGCTGTAGCCCTCGGGCCGGATGATCCTGCTGTGAAACTCCAGCGTGTCCTCGACAAGGCACGCGGGGTAGCCGTAAAGGGAGGCCGCATAATCCCATGAGTAGCCGATGAACGGGCGCAGCTGCCCGGAAAACCCTAAGGCCACGACTCCGACCGAGGCGGCGAGCACACCGGCGAACACCAGGCGCGTGACACGTCCCTTGTGCGCGTTGAGGAACCTGCGCAGCAGGATCAGCAGCGCAAGCGCCGCCGTCATGCCCAGAATCACGATGCGAACATACGGCGGGATTTGGATGCGAAAGCCGCCGATCACGTCCATCGCTGTGCCGAAGCTTGCGATCTCGCTGATGCGCAGAGGCGAGCCGTGCAGCGAATTGACATAGTAATTTGCGACCGAGACCAGAGCGCAGAGCACACCGGTGACGCCCAGCGTCAGACTCAGTCTGCCGCAGATCAGCCCCGCAAAGCCGCTCAGCGCTGCCACTGTGCAGATGCTGACGAGCGTGCTCACGAAAGCCCGGCGCGCAATGGCCTCCGGCGGCGTGATGCTTCGCTCGAGCGCATACCACTCCAGCAGGATCACCGCGGCAGCCGCCAGCACGCGCAGCACAATCCGTAAGTTCTCTTTCTTTTGCTTGATCACGCTGAACCGTCCCAACTTATGCTTGGATATCCAGCAGGTTTGCGATCTCCTGCGCCTTGTGCCGCCAGGAGTTGTCCTCTGCGACGCGGATCAGCGCAGCGCGCGTCTGCTCATGATCGTCCGCGCGCGTCAGCGCAACCGCGGCGTCCAGACATGCCACGTACTCCTCGGCCGTCGCGCCGATCAGAACCTCCGGGTGTTTTTTGCACTCCGGCATCGGCGTCGTAACGACAGGCTTGCCCATCGCCATATACTCAAACAGCTTGAGCGGCGAGGTGGAGAGCGTAATGTCGTTGATCAGAAACGGGATCGTCGCCACCGTGAAGCAGTTTGCCACATACGGCAGCGTCTGGTATTCGACCGTGCCGGGCATGATGATGTTCTTCAGTTTTTTCACGTCCTGCAGGATCGGCAGGTCGTGGTCGCCGTAATGCGGCCCGATGATCAGGAAGTTGTAATCCGGGCGCGCCTTCGCCGCGGCGATCAGCAGCTCGAAATCAAACCAGTTGGCGATCGCGCCGAAGTAGCCGATGATGGGCTTGTCGTCTGCGCAGACGCGGCGAAGCGGCGCCGGAATTTTCGCGGCGTCCGGCTCGACCTGAAAATGCGCCAGATCCACGCCGTTGCCGGAGCTGAGCGTGTTCACATCACTGCCGCGCACCGCGACGACCTCCCGATAAAGCTTGTCCGCCGTGGCAACGACAAACACGCGTTCATCCTTCAAAAAGGCCTCGTGCCGCCGGAGCGTCGCCTTCGGAACATTGCCGGTGATCGCGTCGGAGATCTCGTCGATATACTCATACAGGATCGCGGTGTCGACGTCCTTCCACCCATCCAGCCAGCGGCGGAAATGGTGGTTGTCCGTCGAGCAGATGTCCAGAATCACGCGCTTTTTGTATCGGATCGCAAGCTGCCGGATCAGCTCTGTATCCCGGTCCGGGATCAGAACGCAGTTTTCCCGCAGGCAGACCGGCTCGTTTACATGGTCCAGTCCGTTCGGCGTCGTATAAATGAACAGGATGCCGGCGTCGGCAAACGCCATGGCCAGCTGCTGCGGGCGCTGGAACAGCGGAATGTTCCAGTCCACCAGCGGCGGCAGGAAGATGAGCGTGTCGCGCGCATAATCCCGAAAGATCGGCTCCAGAATCTCCAGATCGTCCTCCGGCGTTCGCTCTGCGTCCGGCTTGTCCGGAAGCTCTGCCCGCGAAGCCGCAATCTGCTCGATGCGCACCGCCAGCTCGTGCAGATAGTTGAACTTCGTATAGCTTCCGCGGTCACGCAGCAGCCAGTTCCAGCCGGCGCTGCGGTCGCTGCGCGAGCCGAAGCAGGCATGCTTGAGCTCAACGAGCAGGTGTGCCGCGCGATACGGAAACGAGCGGCTGATCTCAAGCACGCGCATGAGCGCGGTGTTCGCCGCCGCAGCCATGTTCTCATGCAGCTGCAGCAGCGCCTGATTCTGTTCGGTCTCGCTTGCCAAATCCCGGCGCAGGACGTTCAGATCCTGCTCCTGCTCGCCGCTGCGCTTCCGGAGCTCGGACAGGGCGTCCTCCAGCTCGGCGATCTGCCCGCCCTGCCGGCGCAAGGCGTCTTCCAGCCCGGCGATCTGCTCGTCCTTCCGGCACAGGCTCGCCTTGGCCTGCTCGAGCTGCCCGATCAGCTCCTGTTCCTGCTGCCGGAGCGCGCGCAGCTGGGCGCCGCGCTGCTGCAGGGCGAGCTCGCGCGCGTGATTCTGCTCAATCAGCGCCCCGAGCTGCGCGTCATAGACAGCGGCGAAGTCAAAGACCTCCCGCGCCTCCGGCGTCGCTGCGGCATAGACCAGAAGGATCTGCTTGCCGAGCCAGCAGGTATGCTCCAAATCCCGGCAGTCCAGCACCTCGGCATATTTCAGATCATGCGCATCACCGAGCGCTCGCGGGAACGTGTGTACCGTGAAGGAGTGGAAGTGCTCCGGAATGCCGCTCTCATCCTCGAACGGAAGCAGCAGAATCAGATATTTCTCTGCGGCTTCCGCCCAGGTGCGCAGCACCTCGCCGGGGTTCAGAAGGTGCTCCAGCGTGTTGGAGGAGAACACAACGTCCGCAGACATCTGCGGCTGTGTCACATCCCCGACGCGAAACGCGCAGTTGGGATGGCGCTCCGCTGCCTGGCGCACCGCCTCTTCGGAGAGATCCACGCCGGTCACGCTGCAGAGCGGAAAATGCCCTGCAAGCAGCGCCGTGCCGGCGCCGTCTGCGCAGCCGAGGTCGGCAATGCTCCAGGCGTTCTGCTCCAGCTCGCGCTTCAGCCACGCCGGGAAATGCTCCAGCGCCAGCCGGGTAAAGAATTCGGACTGCTCCTCGCCGCCCTTTGCCTGCCAGTCGCCGGTCCGGAAGCGCTCGTCCCAGTATGTCTTGCTGTTCACGGATTCCATGTCTCTGTCCCCTTATCTTCTGTCTGCCGCGTCACCGCGCCTCGTCGGCGCGGATCATGTCGATGATCGCGCGGGCTTTGTAGCTCCAGTCGTTTTCGCGCGCCTCGCGGTCGAGCAGGGCGAGATACGCCCTGTCGGTGCGCAGAGCCATGGCCTGCTCGAGCTTGGAGAGGAAATCCTCGTGGCTCTCGCCGATGAGAATGGAGCGGTATTTAAGGCACTCGTTCATCTCGGTCGTGACGATCGGCTTGTGCAGCGCCATATATTCGAACACCTTGACCGGGTTGGTCGAGCGCGTGATGTCCGTGATCCGAAACGGGATCGTCAGCACATCCGCGGCAGCGGCGTAGTACTTCAGCACATGATAGTCCCGCGTGCCGAGAAAATAGAGATTTTCCACCGGCGCGGCGAGGTTTTCGTCAAAGCTCTCGTCATACTTGATGCCGAAGAGCACCACACTGTATTTGCCCGTGGCGGCGATCTTTTTGACGAGGTCATAATCAAACCACTTCGCGAGCGCGCCGTAATAGCAGACGATCGGCTTGCCGAGATCGACGATGCGCTGAAAGTCCGGATCGACGCGGAAGTCCGCCTCCATCCGCTGAAAGAAGCTGTAGTCCACGCCGTTGGAGGAATAGACCAGCCGCTTTGTGCCGCGCTTGGAGACTACGTCCTGCTGCAGCAGATCGGCCGTGACGACGACATAGACGTCGTCGTGGCTCATGACATAGTCGTACTTCTGCGTGATGTTCAGCGGCAGCGTCGCCGTGCCGGCGAGCTCCGGGCTGATGTGGTCGACATACTCATAGATAAAGCCGAAGCCGCCGCGCAGATACATCTCGATGTCCTGCACGGACAGCTTCCAGTCCGTGGAATAGAGCTGGACATAGCGCGGCTTTGTCAGCTGCGCGAGCTCCTCCATGAGAATGCGGCTGAGTGCGCGGTTGTTGAAGTTAAAGAGCCACAGATTCTCATGCCGCTTCGTGAGCGTTTTGACCCGGTCGGTCATGGTCGTCACTTCATACAGCACAAGACATCGGTTCCGCGCCAGATTGCATGAGATGTGCTGCGGACGCTGATAGAGCGCCACGTCATAGCCGAAGCTCGAGCGCCACAGGATGACCCGGTCATAATCCGAAGCGAGCATTTCGCGGATCTGCCCGCGGTATTTCTCCGGATGCAGCATCACGTCAAAGCTGATCTGATTGAGATAGTTGGCGACGATGTATGCATATAATTTGCGGAGAAACCCCCAAAAGCCGTTCTTTTTATAAACATTTATGAGCTTGGACAGTTTTTCGCTCATATTTTTTCCCTCAAATATTTTTCTTTCGTCTGAAACCGTTACGAAATGCTCTCCACGTAGGCGCTGCAGACACGCTCGCTGTCTCCGTAATCCCGAACATGTCCGCGCTCGAGCCAGATCACCCGGTCACAGAGCTTGATGATCGACTCGATCGAGTGCGAGACATACAGCACCGTCGTACCGCCCTGAATCATGCTGAGCATCTTTTCCTCGCTCTTTTGCTGAAACGCCAGATCGCCGACGGAGAGGATCTCGTCCACGATCAGGATCTCCGGATCGACAATCGTCGCGATGGAAAAGGCCAGCCGCGCCGTCATGCCGGAGGAGAAGTTGCGTACCGGCACGTCCATGAAGTCCTGCAGCTCGGAGAAGGCGACGATCTCTTCATACTTGCTCTCCAAAAATGACTTGGAGTAGCCCATGACGGCGCCGTTGAGAAAGACGTTCTCCCGCGCGGTCAGATCCATGTCGAAGCCGGCGCCGAGCTCGATCATCGGGCAGATGTTCCCGTAGGTCGCGATTGTGCCCTTCGTCGGCTTCAGCACGCCCGCGACGATCTTGAGCATCGTGGACTTGCCGGCCCCGTTGGAGCCGATGAGCCCCACAACCTCGCCGCGCCGGATCTCAAAGTTCACGTCCGTGAGCGCCCAGAAGTCGTTTTCGGCCTTCTTCTGCTTTTTCTCTCTGCGTTTTCTGAAGTTGAACAGATCCACGAATCCCTGCTTGAGCGAAAAGCCCTTCTCGATGCCGAGATTGAAGCGCATGGATACGTGATCGGCTTTGATCATGATTTCGTCCATTTTCGTTCCTCTCACATATCACATGTAGTAGATAAACTTGTCCTGATTCTTCTTGAACACGACCGCGCCGAGCACGAGCACGACCGCGCCGGACAGAAAGCACGCCAGCCAGCTCGCGCCGGACGGCATCTGATGGTACAGCACGATCATCCGCTCAAAGTTGATGATGTTGTACATGGGGTTGAGCTTCATGAGCGACACGATCCAGGCCTTGTCGATGATCGCGATATCATACATGATCGGCGTCAGATATGTCCAGAGCGTGATGACGATGCCGTAGATATAGAACATGTCGCGCATGAACACCGCAATCGTGCTCAGCAGAAAGCTCATGCCCAGCGTGAACATGAACAGGCACACCCAGCTGTACGGCAGCAGAAGATGATAGATGTTCAGCCCCGTGCCGGTCAGCAGGATGACGGCATAGAGCGGAATGAGCGTGATGAGAAAGTTGATGCCGACGAACAGACACTTCGAGAGCGGGAAGATATACTTCGGGATATAGACCTTGTTCAGCAGACTGAAATTCGCCACCACGCTGCTCATGGCGAGGTTGGACGCCTCGGAAAAATAGTTAAAATAGGTCAGACCGGTCATCAGATAGGCAATGAAGCTGACGCCCGGCGTGGTGAAACGGAATACGTTCTTGAACACGACCGCCATGACCGCCGTCATCAGCAGCGGGTAGAGCAGACTCCAGCCGATGCCGAGAATGCTGCGCTTATATTTGACCTTGAAGTCGCGGCTGACAAGCTGGTTGAGCAGGTAACTGTATTTCTTCAGCGAATATAAAATGTTGCGGACAAACTGCATTTTTTGACCTCCCGCCCGCCGCGCCGCGCGGCGGAGCGCATCATAATCCATTATTCTCGACATTATAACACAAGGGTGCAGTCTGTCAATGCATATCAACTGTCACGAATCAGATCTGGATTTATTTGGAAAGGCTGGTGCGGCGCAAAACATGCTTCTGACATTTAAAAGACTATATTATATAGACCTATCAATCATAGCGCATTCTGTCGGAATTTGCAACCTCGGAGGGCGGAATTGCTTGCGTGCACAGATCACATCTATATAAAAGACCGGCTTTTCGCCGGGATCTTACAAAAAACAGAAATTGAAGGGGAGGCTGACAGTGAGCCTCTCCCTGCATTTCGTTTTTTTAGTTTGCTGCCCGCGGCGTCAGAGCCCGACATGGGACGCGCCCGCTTCGGCGAGGACAAAGACCTCCGCGCCGGGGAGCAGATTCTCCGCGCCCGGACTCTCGCGCTCTGCCCGGCGGCGCCAGGCGGCGTCCTCCGGAAGGCCTGCGCAGGCGGTCTCTATTGCGGCAGCGGCCGCGGCGGGGAGGGGGAGGACGCGGATCTCCTGCGCCACGCCGGAATCGGCGTCGACGAAGATAAACGCCATGCGGTCTGCCGTCTCCGTGATCGGCGCGAGCGCCGCGCGCTCCCATGAGAGACTGCCGAACCGCAGCAGCAGAAACGCGCAGTCGCCCGCGTTTACGGCGGCG
>CAMJHX010000049.1 GCA_946405655.1 uncultured Clostridia bacterium | reverse complement strand
ACCGGCTACGGCGTCTGCTACTACAGCGTCGAGGCGCTCAAGCACCTGAAGAACGACAGCTACGAGGGCAAGACCGTCGTCGTCTCCGGCTCCGGCAACGTCGCTCAGTACTGCGCGCAGAAGGTCACCCAGTTCGGCGGCAAGGTCGTTGCCATGTCCGACTCCCAGGGTTATATCTACGATCCCAACGGCATCAATCTGGACGTGCTGTTTGACATCAAGCAGAAGCGCCGCGCCCGCATCAGCGTTTACGCGCAGGAGGTTCCCGGCTCCGAGTATCACGAGGGCTGCAAGAACATCTGGAACGTCAAGTGCGACATCGCGCATCCCTGCGCGAGCCAGAACGAGATGGACGCCGCCGGCGCCCAGGCTCTGGTCGACAACGGCTGCATGGCCGTGTTCGAGGGCGCGAACATGCCTCTGACCCCCGAGGCGATTGAGATCGTGATGAAGAACGGTCTGCTCTACAGCCCCGGCAAGGCCTCCAACGCGGGCGGCGTCGCCACCTCCGGTCTCGAGATGAGCCAGAACTCCATCCGCATGAGCTGGAGCTTCGAAGAGGTCGACGAGAAGCTGCACGGCATCATGAAGGAAATCTTCAAGGCCTGCTACGACGCCTCCGTCGAGTGCGGCCAGCCCGGCAACCTGATGCTCGGCGCGAACGTCGCCGGCTTCCTGAAGGTCGCCGAGGCCATGATGGCACAGGGTATTGTGTAATCCCGAATGGAACAACCAACAGCAAAACCAGCACACCGAGGGTGTGCTGGTTTTTTATTTAGAGTGGAACGTGGAGAGTTGAGAGCGGAGAGTTGAGAGTGGAGAGTGGAGATGAAGGTGTGCTCCGCACAAATAGAAACCTGTAGGAGCGACCTGTGGTCGCCCCGCGCAGGACAGTTTTGGATGATGATTTATTGTCGGCGAATCCGCTTGTATTTCAAACATGCCGTAGGGCGGTCCCTTGGGGCCGCCATCACCATTTCTGCAGATTTGGCGGCGGCAAGCCACCGCCCTACGGTTCTCTTTTTGTGCGAAGCATCTTCGGCGGGCGACCACAGGTCGCCCCTACAGCGAACCGGGAGCGCTACGGTTGCGCCGAAGTCTGGCATGGATCTTTCCCCTGTCCTGCGCGGGAGAGGCAAGCCCCTCCCCCTACAGTCAGAAATTGAAATACGGCGTTGCCCGGTATGCTTCCGGGAGATTCTGGCCGAAATTGGTCCAGCCGAGGTTTTCGATCAGTCGAGACGGTTCGTTCGGGAATACATACTGATTCAGATAGTCGATGAAATCATCCTGATCATAGCAGACCACGCCGTGGATTCTGTATTTTCTTGTCTGCGGCTCGCTGCGGATCCATTCCGTACAGAAATACAAACAGTACCGTTCCAAATCATCGGCAACAGCATTCGGAACTTCATAAACGCAGCTGTCGCCGTCTGCGGATAGGATCACTTTTTTCATACTTCTATTCCCTTTCCGCCGCCTTGACGATACCATTTGCGAACCGCCTCGGCAGCCGAACTGCAGTATACTTTCACACGGCAGGATTCTCCGCTCTCGCACAGAAACACGACGGTGTATTGATAGTTCCCCCCGCCGATCTTTGTGCTCGTTCTTCGAACGGTGACGGATCGAAGGAAGCTCCGGTGGAATATGACCTTGCCCGCAAGGACGATCCAATCCGGGTCGGCAAAATAGGTCGGCTCATGTGCGAGGCGCTCCATCGGCGCATTTGGAAAGATCAGTCCCAGCTCCGCCTGCGCTTTCAAAAGTCGGTGCTCCCGAAGAGGCAGGCTCAGAAACCAGATGATCAGAATGGCTGACTCCGGAATCACAAACACCAAAACGCTGACCAGCAGATCGTATGGATCGTTATCCCAGAAGAGAGACACGATGATCAGCGGAACCGCCGGGATTGCGCAGATCAGCAGGGACTCTTTCAGCAAACGGCGCAGAAACAGCCGATCATATCGGTTCCAGAAACACATCTTCCTCTCTCCTTTCTGTTCAAATTCCAATTGGACGCGATCGAATGCGCCGCACGCAGGCTATTGATTTACCTTGTCCTGCGCGGGAGGGGCAAGCCCCTCCCCTACATTGTGCTTTCCTGCGCCATTATGACCAATCATGATATGGCAGCGGTTCTGCACCGAGCTTTACTATGACATAAGGATTGAGCATGGTTTTCTGCATTCCATGCGCTAAAAACACCGGCGTCTGCTCCAGACGCAGAACGCTGAAGCCGCTGTGCTGATCGATGGTAAAACGGTAGTACACATCCTCGCTGTGCCCCAGCGACATTCTCAGCGTCTGTCCGTCCGGTTCGAGCGAACATCTGAGCGCATCCTGCACATTCTCTTTCGTAAGCGCCGGGATGATCTCAGACGGGGCCAGCCGCACACGCCATATAAACCGCGTCATCATCGCATCATGATTGACAACGCCGTTTTCTACGCGGCTGTTTCTTCGCCAAATTGGAATCCAGCTTGCCAGCACAAGAATGAACAGCAAAGCAGAGAAT
This sequence comes from uncultured Clostridia bacterium, assembly GCA_946405655.1. GTDB lineage: Bacteria > Bacillota > Clostridia > Oscillospirales > Oscillospiraceae > CAG-103. The sequence goes on along the minus strand of CAMJHX010000049.1, from coordinate 5,965 downwards.
AAAAGCCAGAACCAAACCATGTGCGTCTGTTCCTCCTATATGACACTTACATATCCCTTTCCGGCACATAGAACGTCTGGACGGGGCCGGTGTCATTTGTCAGGGTGCGGGGGTCTTGGAACCGCGTGAGATAGAGCCACGTATTATAAAGGTCTCCGGCGCAGCCGCCGATGTGGAGCCCCAGAAAGATCAGCGTGAAAAACCGCGCCCAGGCGCCCGGGAAGGCCGCGAGGAGGACGACGCCGACGATGTTGAACACGACGAACGGCGCGAGGACGGCGATGAGCGAGGCTTTGCGATAGACATAGATCTCCGGCACGCCGCAGAAGGCGACCGAGAGCGTGAGGCCGAAGGTGAGCTTCTGCCCGGTGAGCAGTTTATACGCGGCGCCGTGCACGAGCTCGTGCAGCACGAGATAGGCGATCAGCGCGATCCAGAAGCCGAGCGCGAGACGCAGCGGCATGGGCTCTGCCAGCATTCTCTTCCCCTGCCAGAGCACCGCGAGGGCAAGAAAGACGACGAGCACCGCGAGGGACGCGAGCGTCATTTTGACGATCAGCTTCTTATCCGACTTGGCGTCGATGGTCATTGCCTCCCGGTAGTCTGCCGGGAGGTCTTTTTCCCAATGCTTCATGGTTTCTCCTTTGAAAAAATCGGTACCCCGAGGGGTACCGATTTTTGTATGTTAGGGTTCTGATGCGATCAGATGCGCATGCAGACGTCCCAAGCACGCCAGATGACGGTGCGCAGGTTGCCGATGGCAACGCAGTCGCCGACACGATAGACGTGGGGCTGCTTCTCGCCGACAGGCGCGGGAACGAAGCCGATGCCGTTGACAACAGCGTCGCACTCCTGCTTGAAGGTGCCGTCCGGAGTCTTGATCATGCAGTAGCCGTCGCCGATCTCGGTGATGGTGGAGTGCAGATAGGTCGGGACCTTGTGATACGCCATGGCGTCACGCAGGAAGGAGGTGTTGGCGAGGCAGGTAGCCTGAGCCGCAACGAGGTCATTGCCGTACTCGACGATGATGGGCTCCTTGTTGAAGTTGCGAACCATGTCATAGGCCGCCTCGCAGGAGGACTGGCCGCCGCCGAGGAAGACAACCTTCTTCAGCTTCTTGTCAGCAATCTTGCCTTCCTTCAGGAGCTCGGTGAAGTTCATGCACTTCTCGAAGCCCTTGATCTGAGGCATCTGACGCGGGGTGGAACCGGTGGCGACGATGATCTCGTCGAAGCCACGCTTGATGGTGCCAAGGTCGTTGACCTCGGTGTTGAGGCGGACTTCGATGCCGGCCTCTTCGATCTCACGCTTGTACCACTTGATGAGTTCCTTGTCGTTCTCTTTGAAGGTCATGGCGGAAGCCGTGAGGAACAGGCCGCCGAGCTCGCCGGTCTTCTCGAAGAGGACGGGGTGATGGCCTCTCTTCTTCAGGACCAGGCAGGACTCCATGCCGCCGATGCCGCCGCCGATAACAGCGACCTTCTTCGGGTTCTTGGTGGGAACGATCTTATAGCGCTTGTGCTGCATCGTGGGCGGGTTCAGGGCGCAGCGGCCGAGGTGCAGGGAGTCGCCCAGAGCCTGCATGTTCTCCGTGCCAGCGGACTTGGAGAAGTTGAAGCAGCCGTTGTGGCAGCGGATGCAGGGACGGATGGTGTCTTCCTTGCCAGCCTTGATCTTGCTGACCCAGTCACCGTCGACGAGGTTCTGACGCGCGATGGCGACAGCGTCCAGACGACCAGCTGCAATCTCCTCAGCGGCCTTGACCGGATCCATACGGCCGGCGCAGGCGACGGGGATGCTGACTTCCTTGCGGATGGTCTCAACATCTTCGAGGTTGCAGTTGTCGGGCATGTACTGAGGCGGATGTGCCCAGTACCAGGCATCGTAGGTGCCGTTGTCGGTGTTCAGGAACTGGTAGCCGGCAGCTTCCAGAATCTTGACAGCCTGCTTGGACTCTTCGATGTCACGGCCGAACTCCTCGAACTCCTCGTAAGGCATAGCGCCCTGGCGCCAGCCCTTCGTGCAGGAGCGAGCGGAGTAACGCAGGGAGACGGGGAAGTCGTCGCCGGCCTGCTTGTGGATCTCCTGGACGATCTCGGTCGCGAAGCGCAGACGATTCTCCAGAGAGCCGCCGTACTGGTCGGTACGGTAGTTCATGTTCTTGATGGCGAACTGGTCGAGGTTGTAGCCCTCGTGGACAGCGTGGATCTCAACGCCGTCAACACCGGCTTCGCGCAGCTTCTTGGCGGTAGCGCCGAAGTGCCACACCATCTCCTGGATCTCCTCGATGGTGAACGGACGGGAAGGAAGGTTGTCCGCCCAGCGGTTCGGGGTAGCGGAAGCGGAGGCGCAGGCATACTGCACGTCGATCACGGGGGAGGCCAGCTTGTTCAGCAGGTCGTTGCGGCCCAGAGCGGCCATCCAGGGGGTAACAGCCATGGAACGGCCGAAGCCGCCGGCCAGCTGGATGAAGAACTTACCGCCGGTCTTGTGGTACTCGTCCATGAAGGGCTTAACCTGCTTGTACATATGACGGTTCTGGTCCAGCCATTTACGCATGAAGGTATCGCGGATGACCTGCATGCCGGGCAGAACGAGGCCCACGCCGTCCTTGGCGCGGCTGAGGAGGAAGTTCGCAGCTTCGGTATCGAAGTGGGAAGGCTCCAGCCAGCCAAACAGGGTGGTACCGCCCATGGAACACTGGACGATACGGTTCGGAATTTCTACCTCCCCGATCTTGAACGGGGTAAATAGAGGCTCGTACTTTTTGTTCATAATAAATCCCCTTTAATCAGTTTCTGTACCGTTCGCGATTGGTCGAACGTCCGGCTGTTACGGCAGAAGCGCCGTCACATAGTGAACAGGCCACATAAGGAAGTCGCCTGCGACACGGGCCACGTCAAGGATCTTCAGGAACTCGTCCTGATCCTTGCCGTTGAAGAGCTTCTCCTGAATGAGGTCGACGTTCTTCGCCGCGACAAAAGCACCGCCGCAGAGAACAGCACAGATCAGTAGCTTCTTCTTCATGAAATGTTTCCCTCCCTAAATAATGATTTTTTGGTTCATTGCCATTCAAAAATTTGTACGGTATGCACCATAGGATAGTAATATTATAGTAATTTTTTTACCTGTAGTCAACAACTTTTTTCTGTTTAGAGAACTTTGTCGGCCAATCGATTGCGTGTTGGGTTACATAATTATGTTAAAAAATGAACAGATAATTCTGAACACTTTACGCGACTATTTGTTAAAAAATCGACATGGTAACCAGACCCCTTGCGGCGCTTGACAAATCCCGTTTCTGTGCTACAATTGATTCAAATTTTTGAAATGATGGGAAGCGAATCCGCCATGAACACTGAGCTGCGCCGCAGCCTGAAATTTCTGCTGTTCTCCATTTCCGCCGGACTAATCGAGATCGGCACCTTCACGCTCTTAAACGAGCTGCTGCACCTCCCCTACTGGGTCAGCTATCTGACGGCGCTGGTGCTGAGCGTGCTCTGGAACTTCACGTTCAACCGCCGGTTTACCTTCCAGTCGGCCGAGAACGTCGGCAAGGCGATGGCACTGGTGTTCCTCTATTACCTCGTCTTCACGCCGCTGAGCACGATGCTGGAGCACCATCTCGCCGGTGTGCGCGGGTGGAACGAATATCTCGTGACGGCGATCAACATGATTCTCAATTTCGTGACGGAGTTTCTGTATCAGCGGTTTGTGGTGTACCGCAATTCGCTGGACACGAATGATCGGGCCACGAAAAACGCATAAAAGCACAGGAGAGCCCCTCGCGGCTCTCCTTCTTTATTGTTAATTAAATAATGATTGCTTTGCACGCAGTGCGTGTTATAATGTGTGTAATTCACTGTATTAACTGGAGGTATCTCAATGGATATCCGTTCGAAAATGAACATGACGATGCTCTGTGACTTCTATGAGCTCACGATGGGCAACGGCTATTTTGACCACGGTCTGAAGGACCGCATCACGTATTTTGACGTTTTCTTCCGCTCCGTGCCGGACGGCGGCGGCATGGCCATCGCCGCGGGTCTGGAGCAGATCGTCGATTACATCAAGGAGCTGCATTTCACGGAGGAGGACATCGCGTATCTCCGCGGAAGAAACCTCTTCAGCGAGGAGTTTCTGGAGTATCTGCGCGATTTCCGCTTCACGGGCGACATTTGGGCGGTGCCGGAGGGCACGCCGGTGTTCCCGCGCGAGCCGCTCATCACGGTGCGCGCGCCCGCGATCGAGGCGCAGCTCATTGAGACCTATGTGCTGCTGCAGATCAACCACCAGAGCCTGATCGCCACGAAGGCGAACCGCATCTGCCGCGCGGCGGGCGGACGCACGGTGCTGGAGTTCGGCTCCCGCCGGGCGCAGGGCTCCGACGGCGCGATCCTCGGCGCGAGAGCCGCCTACATCGGCGGCTGCGCCGGCACCGCCTGCACGATCTCGGACGAGGTCTACGGCGTGCCCGCGGGCGGCACGATGGCGCACTCCTGGGTGCAGATGTTCGACACGGAGTATGACGCCTTCAAAGCCTACTGCGAGACCTATCCCACGAACGCGACGCTGCTCGTGGACACCTACAACTCCCTGCAGTCCGGCGTGCCGAACGCGATCCGCGCCTTCAACGAGGTGCTGAAGCCGCAGGGCATCACGAAGTGCGGCATCCGCTTTGACTCGGGCGACATCGCGTATCTGACAAAGAAGGCGCGCGTGATGCTCGACGAGGCGGGCTGGCCGGAGTGCAAGATCACGGTATCCAATTCGCTCGACGAAAAGCTGATCGAGACCCTGCTGCTGCAGGGCGCGCAGATCGACGCCTTCGGCGTGGGCGAGCGCCTGATCACCGCCAAGAGCGACCCCGTCTTCGGCGGCGTCTACAAGCTCTGCGCCATCGAAAAGGAGGACGGCACCGTCGTTCCGAAGATCAAGATCAGCGAGAACGTCGGCAAGATCACGAACCCGCACTACAAGCGGCTCTACCGCTTCTTTGACCGCGCGACCGGCATGGCCGAGGCCGACTACATCACCGTCTATGACGAGGTGGTGGACGACACGCAGCCGCTCGAGATCTGCGATCCGGACGCGACCTGGAAGAAGAAGACGATGGAGAACTTTGAGGCGAAGGAGCTGCAGGTGCCGATCTTCAAAAACGGCGAGCTCGTTTACCAGTGCCCCACCCTGCCGGAGATCAAGCAGTACTGCAAGGAGCAGATCGCGACGCTCTGGCCCGAGGTGCTGCGCTTTGACAACCCGCACAACTACTACGTTGACCTCTCCGACAAGCTGCTGAAGATCAAGATGGATCTTCTCAACGCGAGGGGGTAAGCCATGGACGCCGAGAAACGGCGCGCGGCAATTCTCCGGCGGCTGGAGCAGGAAGAGAGCCCTGTGAGCGCGTCTGTGCTCGCCGGAGAATTCTCCGTGAGCCGGCAGATCATCGTGGGCGATGTGGCGCTGCTGCGCGCCGGAGGGGCGGAGATCTCCGCGACGCCGAGAGGCTATGTGCTCGCGCGCACGGTGCAGGGCATCCTGCGCACGGTCGCCTGCCGCCACGGGCTCGACGGAACGCGCGAGGAGCTCTATATCCTCGTGGACAACGGCTGCAGCGTGCTGGACGTCGTTGTGGAGCACGCGGTCTACGGGCAGCTCGTCGGCCAGCTGCAGCTCTCGAGCCGATATGACGTGGATCAGTTCATGGAACGGCTCGGCAGCGAGGGCAACAAGCCGCTCAGCACGCTCACGGAGGGCATCCACCTGCACACGCTCCGCTGCCCGGACGAGGCAGCCTACGAGCGCGCGAGAGCCGCCCTGCGGGACGCGGGGTTTCTGCTGGAAGACTGAATTAAAACCCAGACCCGCTTTCGGCGGGTCTGGGTTTCTGTTATAAGGTTACAATCCCTGCGTCGATGAGCTTCTGCAGGCTCATGAGGATGCCGAGCTTGGCGTGGTACCATGT
>CAMJHX010000048.1 GCA_946405655.1 uncultured Clostridia bacterium | reverse complement strand
TGCCGATCCATCTGGCGATCGGCCTGATCGAGGGTCTGATCACGACGGCGGTGCTGCTGTTCGTGTATGAATCCCGGCCGGAGCTGCTGCGCGATGTACAGACCTCCGGCGAGAAGGGCAAGGGCTCGCTCGCAACGACGATCGTGGTGCTCGCGGTGGCGGCGGCGCTCGTCGGCGGCGGACTCTCCCTGCTCGCAAGCTCCAACCCCGACGGGCTCGAGTGGTCGCTCTTCGGCAACAGCGAGGCGGGCTACAGCGAGAACATGGGTCTCGACGAGGATGACTTCGGTGTGCAGAGCGCTGCGGCAGACAAGGCCGCCGGCATTCAGGAGAAAACCTCTTTCCTGCCGGACTACTCCTTCTCTGACAGCGACAGTGCTGCGGGCACCTCAGTCTCCGGTCTCGTCGGCAGCGCGATCGTGGCGGCGCTGGTGCTGCTGATCTGCTTTGTGGGCGGATTCTTCCGCAAAAAGAATGGTCAAAAGCAGTAAAGTATGATATGATACCAAAAGGGACATCCGCCCGGATGTCCCTGATTTTACTTTGGACGGATCGCTATGGACAAAATCAACCACGCGCTGGACGAGTTTCGCGAAATGGACGCGCTCGCGGCGCAGGACTCCCCCATTCACCGAATGCACCCGCTGGTGAAGCTGCTGATCACGCTGGCGTACATTCTGTGCGTGGTCTCCTTTCATAAATATCAGCTGAGTGCGCTGGCGGTGATGGTGCTCTTCCCTATCTTAATGTTTCAGCTGAGCGGCATTCCGGTGCGGACGTGCTTCTATAAGCTGCGCATTGTGCTGCCGCTGGTCTGCGCGGTGGGGCTCTTAAACCCCTTTTATGACCGCGCGCCGCTTCTGCAGCTCGGGAACATCACGGTTTCCGGCGGCGTGGTCTCGATGATCACACTGATGCTAAAAGGAGTCTTCGCGCTCATGGCGTCGTTTCTTCTGATCGCGACGACGCCGATGGACTCGCTCTGCGCGGCACTCCGAAAGCTCCATGTGCCAAGCCTGCTCGTGACGCTGCTGCTGCTCACCTACCGCTATGTGACGGTGATGCTGCGGGAGGTGTCCGTCATGTCGGACGCGTATCATCTGCGCGCGCCGGGACAGAAGGGCATCCACATCTCCGCCTGGGGCAGCTTCCTTGGGCAGCTGCTGCTGCGGAGCATGGACCGCGCGGAGGATCTCTATGAGAGCATGCAGCTGCGCGGCTTTCGCGGCGAGTTTTACTATGCCGAGGTGCCGAAGTGCACGGCTGGCGCGGTAGCGTTCGCGCTCGGCTGTTCGGCGTTCTTCGCCGCGGCGAGATGCTGGGATCTGCCCCAGCTGCTCGGAAATCTGATCACTTGAGGGTTCGCTATGATTACCTTTGACAATGTATCCTTTTCCTATGAATCCGGCGCGCCGGTGCTGCGCGGCGTCTCCTTCCACATCGCGCCCGGCGAAGCGGTGGGGCTGATCGGCGCCAACGGCGCTGGCAAGAGCACGATCATGAAGCTGCTGCTGGGGCTCCTCCCCTGTACGGAGGGCGAGATTCTGGTGGACGGCGTGCGCGTGGAGAAAAAGACCCTGCCGCAGATTCGCCGCACGCTCGGCTTTGTGCTGCAGGATTCCGACAGCCAGATGTTCATGCCCACAGTCTATGAGGACATGATGTTCGCGCCGAGAAACTACGGGCTATCCAAAGAGGAGGCCGAGCAGAAGGTCGACGCCGTGCTCGCGCAGCTGGGGCTCACGGAGCTCAAGCACCGCCACAACCACAAGATCTCCGGCGGTGAAAAGCGCATGGCCGCGATCGCGACGATCCTCGCTATGGAACCGAAGGCAATCTTGATGGACGAGCCGTCCATCGCGCTCGACCCCTGCAACCGCCGCACCGTGATTAACGCCATCAACGGCATGCGCATGACGAAGCTGATTGCCTCGCACGATCTCGACATGATCCTCGACACCTGCTCGCGCGTACTGCTGCTTTCCGGCGGCCAGCTCGTCGCCGACGGGAGCGCGGATGAGATTCTGCGCGACAAGGCGCTGCTGGAGGCCAACCGCATGGAGCTGCCGTTCTGCCTTTCCGGACGGCATTGAATCATGATAAGAGGCGAATCCGCCGGAAGGTGGATTCGCCTCTTATATTCATATTATTTATCGTTTTTCGATAATTTTATCTTGACAAACAATATTCTCCCTGCTATTCTGTCACCGTGCACGAAAGGAATGGTACCAATGAATCAAAGAAATAAGAACAACAGCATTTTTCTCTCCCAGATCTGTGTGATTCTCTTTGCGCTGCTGCTTTTGACGCTCGATATCGGCGGCTGGTGGATGGCGAAGTGGTTTGTGACGCTGCGCGGCATGCCAGCCCAGACGCACAGATATCTGCTCTGCAGTCTCTATGCCTGCTCCCCGGCGGCATGGGCAGCGCTGTGGGGGCTCTGGCGCCTGCTGTGCAATCTCAAGGACAACCGCGTCTTTGAGGAAGAAAACGTGCGCATCATGCGCATCATCAGCGACGCCTGCGTTGCAGCGGCAGTCATCAGTCTGGTGAGCAGCTCTTATTATCTTGCGTTTCTCGTGCTGGCGCTTTGCTCTGCATTTATGGCGCTGATCGTGCGGATTGTGCGCAGCGTTTTCCGGCAGGCAATTGAGATGCGCAGCGAGCTCGATCTCACGATCTAAGGAGGGACGGGCATGGAAATTCGCGTGAATCTCGATGTGATGATGGCGCGGCGCAAAATCTCCGGCGGCGAGCTGGCGGAGCGCGTCGGTATCACACCGGCGAACCTCTCGATCCTGAAGACGGGCAAGGCAAAGGCCATCCGGTTTTCCACGCTGATGGCGCTGTGTCATGCGCTCGAGTGTCAGCCCGGAGATCTGCTGGAGTTCGTGGAGGACTGAATCATGAATGAAAACAAACCGGCCGTCCCCTCCCCGTTTGAGGGTCTGCCGGAACGAAAGGCATTTTCCGCCTCGCGGCCGGAGATCTGGACGGCGCTCGCGATGTATGTCGCAGCGTATCTCTATATCGACAAAGATATCGATTTTTCTTTCTCTGCGCATGACAGCACAGCCGGATGGCTGATTGCCTTCACCGTGCTGCTGATCGGCATCACCGAGGTACTGCATTGGAACAGAAAGCGCCCAGCGGAAAGCTGGATCTGGCTCGGCTGTCTTGTACTGATCGAAGCCGGAGCGCTGCTGGGCTGTTCACATGTCTGGAACGGCGCACAGAGCATGCTGTTTCTGCATCTGGCGTTCGTCTGGTGGGTGCTCAGTCGGAGCGGCGCGCTGCTGGAGGGCAGGACCGGGCGTCTGCTTCCGGTGGACGCGGTGTTTGGCTTTTTCATCATACCGTTTGCGAACTTCTTCCTGCGCATCCGCTGCCTGTTCTTTGGTCTTCGGCGATTCAAGCCAAAAAAGCACCGGATCAAGCCCGAGACCATCGTCTGGAGTGCATTTTCACTCGTGTTGGCGGCAGTCTTCTTTGTGATTGCGTTCAAGCTTCTCGCGGGAGCAGATTCGCATTTTCGGAGAGCGCTGGCAAAGCTGCTGGAAAGCTTCACCTTCCAGTGGGACGGGTTTGATGATTTCATCGGAACATTCCTGTTAAGCCTTCCCGTCGGCGCTTGGCTGTTCGGTCTGATTGCCGGGACAGGACGCATCAAGGATGAGAACAAAGCCGCGCACGTGAAGGGCGTCGATGATTTCCTCGGCGCCATCCACGGCGTGCCGACGGTGATCTGGGTCGGGCTCACGGCGGCGTTCTGCGTGCTTTACGCCGTGTTCTTCGTCCTGCACGCAAGGTATCTTCTCGGCGCGTTTACGCGAAACCTCCCCACCGGCTACACACTCTCGCGCTATGCAAGACAGGGCTTCTTTGAGCTCTGCAAGCTGATGGCGGTGAACTTCGCGCTGCTCTGGTTCGTCACGCGCCTGAGCCGTGAGACCGTCTGGACACACAAAGGGTTGAAGATCATCACCATTATCCTGCTTTCGGAAAGTCTCCTCTTCGCCGTAATCGCGGCGTCGAAGCTCTGGCTCTATATCGACTGCTTCGGCTTTACGCCGCTGCGCCTGCAGAGCGCGTGGCTGATCTGCTCGCTCGCGTTCGGGTGCATCGCTGCGATCTGGTCGATCGTCCGCAAAAAGGAAACCTTCCGCGCATGGGTCATCTTCAGCGCGGTGACGCTGACGGCGCTGCATTTTTGGTGACAGTATGAAGAAAATCTTGGTGATCATCCTATTGATTATGATGATGCCGCTGGTTCTCTATGGCTGTCCTCGCGTTCTGCAGTTTTCCCGCGTCGTGCATGAATCGCTGCTCAGACAGCAGGTCTTTCGATTCGTGATGGAAAACGAGGCCGAGCTCACAGCCATTGCGAAGGGGCAGATCGCCGGAACAAATCAGGATAAGAACTTTGGGAAAGCGGAGATCGAAGGCGTCTGGGACGGTGAGCAGACGATTGTGCAGTTTTATTGGGGCGGCATGGGCATTGCGCCGTCCAGCAAGGAATTCGGTTTTTATTACGCGCCGGACGACGAGCCTGTTAAATTCCATAATGGTAAGTATGGAGGAATCATTCACCCGGAGGAAAACGGCGAGTGGCGCTTTTCCGACGACGGCGGAAACAGCGGAACCATGATCCGCGTCCTGCCGCATTGGTTTTATTATGATATTCTCTACTAAGCATATGCAGGAGACCGCAGATCGGTCTCCTGTTTTTCATTGACGGGAAAAATTGGGCATGCTAAGATAAATCCAATCGGAGGTGCACCATGAACGAGCTGCAATTTGAAAAATCTCCCTATCTTCTACAGCACAGGGACAACCCTGTGGGCTGGATGGCATGGGGAGAGAAAGCCTTTGAGAAGGCAAAGCACGAGGACAAGCCGATCTTTCTGAGCATCGGCTATTCCACTTGTCACTGGTGCCATGTGATGGCGCACGAATCGTTTGAAAATGAGACGGTCGCGCAGGCGATGAACGAGACCTTCGTCTGCATCAAGGTCGACCGCGAGGAGCGGCCGGACGTGGATGGCGTGTATATGGCGGCCTGCGTCGCCGCGACGGGCTCGGGCGGCTGGCCGCTGACGGTGCTGATGACGCCGGAGCAGAAGCCGTTCTGGGTCGGGACGTATCTGAAGCGAAACGAGCTGATGGGCCTGATTGCGACGGCAAAGCAGCTCTGGAGAGACGATCGGCAAAAGCTGCTGGACGAGGGCGACGCCTTTGCAAAGCACCTGCGCGCCTCAAAGGAGGCTGTCCCCGGGACGCCGCGCCGATCGCTTGCGGAAATGGGGGCAAAATCCCTCGTGCGCCGGACGGACAAGGTCTGGGGCGGAACGGGATTCTCAAACAAATTCCCGATGCCGCACAATTTGATTTTCCTCCTTCGCTGGGCGAGGCTCACAGGCGAAGATGACGCGCGAAACGCCGCGGAACTGACGCTGGAAAGGATGGGCCGCGGCGGGATCTTCGACCACGCGGGCGGCGGCTTTTCGCGCTACAGCACGGACGTCAAGTGGCTCGCGCCGCATTTTGAAAAGATGCTCTATGATAACGCGCTGCTCCTGCTCGCCTACACCGAGTCATATCAGGAAACCAAGCGCGCATGGTATGCCGACATTGTACGCAGAACGGCGGACTACGTTCTGCGCGAGCTGCGCGATTCACTGGGTGGCTTCTATTGCGGACAGGACGCCGACAGCGACGGCGAGGAGGGAAAATACTATCTCTTTACGTCCGAGGAGCTGACCCGTCTTCTCGGCATGGACGCCCTGCCCTTCTGCCGCCGGTACGGCGTGACGAAGGCAGGCAATTTCCACGGGAAGAACATTCTGAACCTGATTGAGACCGAGGATTGGGAGCGCGCGCCCGCTTGGGAGGCTGCCGCTCTTGAAAAGGTACGCCAATACCGACTCACGCGCACGGCGCTTCATCGGGACGACAAGGTGCTTACCGCGTGGAACGGGCTCATGATCGGCGCGCTCGCAAAGGCCGGTCAGGTCTTTGACCGAGCCGATTGGATCGAAGCCGCAGAGACGGCAGCGCATTTCATTGAAACGAATCTGCACGATTCGGATGGCCGTCTCCTCGCCCGCTGGCGCGAGGGCGACGCCGCCTTTGACGCGAAGCTCGAGGACTGCGCGTTCTACGCGTGGGGCCTGATCACACTCTATGAGACCACATTCCGGACGGAGTATCTGAGGCTCGCCGTTGCGCTCGGCGATCAGCTGTTGGTTGAATTCTTTGACAAAGAGCGCGGCGGATGCTATCCCTACAGCGAGCGCGGCGAGCAGCTCTTGACGCGCACGAAGGATCTCGAGGACGGGGCGATGCCATCCGGCAACGGTATGGCGGCGCTTGTGCTCTCGCGCCTCGGGCGGCTCACGGGCGAAACACGCTTTATCGAGGCGGAGGAACGGCAGCTGCAATATCTCGCAGGTGCGATCGAGCGCTATCCCGGCGCGTGCTGCGTGACCCTGCTCGCGATGCTCGAATATCTGGAGCCAACGGAGGAGCTGGTGGTCTGCGCGAATGCGCTGCCGGCGGCGCTGACAGATTATCTCCGCGCCGAGCCGCGGCAGAACCTGACCGTGCTGCTGAAAACGCCGGAGACAGCGAATACACTCGCGCAGCTGGCGCCCTTCACGGTGGACTATCCGATCCCCGTGAGCGGCGCGATGTACTATCACTGCCACAACGGCGCCTGCGAGCGCCCGACGACGGAGCCGTGAGCCTATGATGATTGCAGTATATTGTCCCGGTACGGAGACGAAGCCGATCTCCATCGCCGGAAGGCCGGTCTATGCCGCGCCGGAGTGCATGGCATACGCGAAAGCTGTCTTTCAAGACGCCGGCACACTGACGGAAGAGCCCCTGCTGGGAGAAGCGCCGGACGCAGGGCTGCGCTGGCGGCTCGGGCTACAGCAGGCGGAGGAATCCGCCCGCGAGGTGAAACAACGGGCGAATCGCGTCGCCGAGGTGCTTTTGAAATCACAGGTCGACTGCGTAGTCGTCGCCCCGCCGAACCTTCTCCGTTTTCTGCTGCGGGCGCTGGAAAAGCGCCGGTGCGTCATCCGCCGCGGACAGAGCGGCGCGATTCAGTCCGGCGAGCACATCCGCGTGACGGAGCGATCCGACCACTGCGGCGGCTGCCAGCACAACTGTTTGCTTTCAAATCCCGGCTGCGGCGTCGGGAAAGACAAGGCATCAAGGGGATATTAAAAAAGGACTGCAAGTGCAGTCCTTTTTTTATTGAAGGAAGCTGAGATACTCGTCGAAAACGTTAAACAGCATATCCCCCGAGGCGACGGGGAGCACCATGTCGCGTTTCCCGATTGGCTCGAAGCGAAAGAGTTCACTTGCCGCCGTGAGCACAAGCACAGGGATGACCTCATATTCCGGGCCGAAGACAATCTCCAGATACGGCACATACTTTGCCGCCTGCCGAATTTCCTCCGGCTCGATGGTGTCCTTCATCTTGAATTCGAGCGAGAAGACCTTCTCCTCTGTAATCACAAGTACATCGGCATAGATGCGCACATGCTTTCCGCGCTTGAGACGAAACTCGAACACAAGCTCCCAGTCGAGGCATGCGTCGCCCAGCATCTCGCGCAGATCGGAAAAGAGACGGAGCATCGTCTCGCGCGCGTCGCGGAAGGAATGAAAGAGCCCGCGCGTATCGCTCAGGCTGCGGCCGATGCGGTAACAGCCTTCTGTGAGCAAGCCGAGAAACTGCTCCTCATTCAGCGAGAGGAAATCGCGCACGAATCCATAATAGCCCGAAAACTCCTGCAGACCGCCGTGGGGTCTTCCCTGCCGGATCAGCCCATGCCAGCGGGCGTCACGATCCTGCCAGCAGAGCTCCTGCAGCAGCGGCGAGCGATAGAGCGTCTGGTTGATCTCCCTGCGGTCGGCGCCGAGGCAGAGCGCAATTTCCCGCGCCTTGATCCCATCGCTGCGACAGATCTCCGCGCAGACGCGCATGGCGAGATCGTCAGTCATCGCGGATCACCCGCTCCATGAGCACATATTCCGACTGGTGCGTGAGGAGCATCTTATAAAACCCGCCGGAGACCTTTCCGTCGTGGATCAGGGCGCTGATGCTGGTGCAGTTCTTGCGCGCGAGGTCCTGCTTAAGAAGCTCCGAGAGCGCGTTGCCGAGACCGGCGTGCTCGGGCGAGACGCCCATATAAGGGATGGAATACTCCGTCGGATGGCGGCGGACGCGGAGGATCTCCCGAAGATCCTTCAGTGTGATCTTCCCCGCCGTGTACACGCCGTAATTCGGCACGCAGATGACGAAGGCCGCGAGTCGGTTGTCCTTGTAGGCAAGCTTCACCATTTCAAAATCAACGACATAGCGCAGCGAGCCATAGAGCGCGACGAACTGCGCCTCCGTGATCGGCTTATAGCCCGGAAACGTCGCATAGAGCGCGGTGAGCAGGTGATAGATCTCCCGCAGGCAGGTGTCGAACGTGGCGAAGGTCGGGTTGCGAAATTCATAGCCGCTCGCGCGAAACTGCTCGAGGCGCTTGACCGCCTTGCGGCTGACGTCCGCCG
>CAMJHX010000047.1 GCA_946405655.1 uncultured Clostridia bacterium | reverse complement strand
GCGCGTCCAGTCGAAGATGGGCATGAAGTTATAGCAGATGACCTTCACGCCGAAGGGCGCGAGGTTGCGGATGGTCTGGATGTAGTTTTCGATGTAAGCATCCCGGGTCGGCAGGCCGATCTTGATATCGTCGTGCACATTCACGCTCTCCACCACGTCGGCGTTGAAGCCCGCAGCCTTGATTCGAGAAACCACCTTCTCAATTTCCTCCGGCTGCCAGACCTCGCCGGGCATCTTGTCATGCAGCGCCCAGACGATGGTGCTCACGCCCGGGATCTGCCGGATGTCATGCAAGGTAATTTTGTCGTTTCCCTCGCCGTACCAGCGAAAGCCCATTTGCATTGGCATGGTTCTGTTCCTCCCGTCTTTCATTCACGGCTCCTATTATAACTGCTTTTGTCCGCAATGGAACGCCTATTTTCGCTTTTCATTCATTTTGTCTAAAAAAGAGCGCTCTGAAACCGGAATGGTTTCAGCAAAGACCGGCACACCCGAGTGGGTGTGCCGGTCTTGCCGTGAAAGACTCTTCGTTTCCCCGCATTACCAGTTGAATTTCTCGATCTCCACGCCGTCGCAGAACTGCGCTTTGCGCGCCTGCAACTGCGCGAATTTTTCCGTTTGACAGTGCGCCTGCTGCGCTTCCGGCGTCGTCCACGTCTCCACCAGCAGGAGATCGTCCGGCGCCTCGGCCGCGAAATAGTAGTCGTAACGGCAGTTTCCCGCCTCGGCTTTGGAGTGCTCCCGCACGCCGAGATCGCACAGCGCCTGATAGAAGGCGTCTCTCTGCCCCGGCTTGCAGTGATAGGTCACGTTCCATGTCAGCATATCAGTTCTCCTCCATCGGTGTCAGATAATTTGCGCAGAACGGCACGATCGCGCCGCCGCGGTAGACGTGCAGGGTGCATTGGCGCAGCCGCTCCACGTTCAGATTCATCGCGTCCTGAAACGCCATCGCCGAGAGCGTGAGGCTCCGCTGGCGCAGGCGGTAGAGAAAGGTGTCGAAGTCCATCCCGCCGGAAAGATCCGGCTCCGGCTCATCCGGCGCGCGCCGCCAGTGGCGCGCAACGTAGGCGCGGTTGTCCTCCGCGCAGCCGCGCTTGCGCGAGGCGTGCTGAAAGCGGGCGAGCGGGCGGAGCGCGCCGTCCGGCTCCAGCAGAAACGCCGCGTGAAACCCGCAGAGCGGATGGTCGCACCGCGAGGGGAGAAAGGCGTCGGCGGGAATGCCCGCCTGCGCGGTCAGATCCGCCATGAGGCGGTCGAGCGTATAGCGCTCCTCCGGCGCGGCTTCCGCCCGCCCGAAGTAGCTCACGGGCTGGAAATGCACGCCGCGCACGGCGGGGACGTGCTCAGCCGCAAAGCGGACGATTTCACCCAGCGCATAATCGTTCACGCCGGGGACGACCGTCGGCACGAGCGTGACGCCGAGGCGGAGCTGATCGCAGACGCGGATCGCCTCGGTTTTTTCTTTCAGCAGCGGCGCGCCGCGCAGGGTCTCATAAACCCCGTCGTCCGTGCCGTCAAACTGCAGAAACACGATATCGAGCCCCGCCTCGGCGAGGCGCGCGGCGTAGTCCGGCTCGCGCGCGAGGCGCAGGCCGTTGGTGTTCAGCTGCACGCAGCTGCACCCGGCGTCCTTGGCGAAGCGGACGAGGCGCGGGAGATCGTCCCGCAGCGTCGGCTCGCCGCCGGACAGCTGCAGCAGCACCGGGCCGCACGTTTTCACGATGTCCGTGATCGCGCTCTCGAGCTGATCCGCCGTCGGGTCTTCCTCCGCGCTGCCGCCGTCGGCAAAGCAGAAGCGGCAGCGCAGATTGCACCGGCGCGTGACCTCTAAGAGCACGCAGCAGCTCCCCGCCGGATGATTGCCGCAGCGCCCGCAGTCTGTGGGGCAGCGCTCGCCCTCCCCCACCGCCATCGCGGGTTCTGCGAGGAGCCACTGGTCAAAATCTCGCTTCCCCTGCCAGACGAGCGCGCGGAAATCGCCGTGCTCCGGGCAGGTTTTTTCCAAAAACACGCGCCCGTCCGCCTCGCGGCAGAGCGCGGCGGGGAGGTTTCTGAGGCACACGGGGCAGACCGAGCGTGTGGAACGAATGATCTCGCCCATGTCACTCCCCCATGCCGAAGCTCTCGCGCTTGTGCACCGTGACCTCCAGCTGGAAACGGTCGGAGACGGTCTGCTCCGCGACGGAGATCATGCTGTCAAGCGTCTTGGCGTCGCACGCCGCCGTCGCGTTGATCACGACGGCGAGCTCGGTGCACGGGCGGGAGAAGGCGCGGGTAATCTCGAGCGGCTGGCCGTGCATCCAGTCGACTCTGCCGTAATCCCCGTCCGGCGTCCAGGCGAGGAGCTTCAGGTGCGGGACGCGCACGGGCCTGTATGGTGTGAAGGTGATCTCCTCGGCAAGGTCGCGCAGATACGCCGTGCCGTCGCAGTCGTTGCAGCAGATGCGGGCGTAATACTGATAATACGTCTCGCTCAGGCTCGCCATCTCGTTCTGGAGCGCGTCGCCGTCATAGTCGATCTCGGGGTGGCGCATGGAGGCGCTGCCCTCGTGCAGCGCGCGGCAGAGCGCGCCGATCCCGTCGCCCCGGCGGGCGCTGACGGGGAGCACCTCCGCTTCCGGGTAACACTCCGAGAGATACGCGCACGCCTCGGCGGTCTCCTCCGGCGAGAGGAGGTCGCATTTACTCAGCACAATGAGATCCGCCTCGCGCAGCTGGGCGTCCTGAATGTGCGCGAGATCTCCGCCGGCGCGGAGTTCTTTGATCGTCGCGGGCTCGACGAGCACCGTGAACGGCGCGAAATCGAGCCTTCCGGCGAGACCGTGGTAAACGTGCTCCAGCGCGCCGACGCCGAAGCCCGGAATGTCGGACACGACGAGGGTTTTCCCCTCGTCAAAGCGCGCCTCCACGGTCTCGATCAGCCGGTCGTGGCAGAAGCAGATGCACTCGTCCGTGATCTGCGAAGCCGCGCAGCCGGAGAGCTTGGCAAACCGGTGGTCGGCGAGCTCCACGCCCTCGCCGAGATCGTTCGAGATCATGGCGGCGGCGGGGTCGTGTTTTGTGAGCGCCATCATGACAGTCGTCTTTCCCGCGCCGAGAAAGCCGCTGATGACTGCAAATTTCATCTTCTTTTCTCCTTCGTGTATGCGCTCATGGCTCACTGCCGTCCTCGATCAGCACGCGCATCGTGCCGCCGCAGACCATGCCGTCATCCTCGGCGACGTCGCCTGTGAGGTCGATGTCCATGAGCTTAAAGCGGCCCGTGCCGATGATGCGCACCGCGTCCCGGATCACCGCGGCCTCGCTGCAGCCGCCGCCGATGCTGCCGGTGACCTTGCCGAGCGGACTCACGGCCATCTTTGCCCCCGCGCCGCGCGGCGTGGAGCCCTTCGTCTCGATCACGGTCACGACCGCCTTCGGCTCCCGGTTTTCGGCGAGATAGCGCAGGATGGAAAGCTCCAGATCCGAGTCGCTGCAGCAGCGCCCCGGCGCGCCGTGCTCGGGCAGACGCTTGTAGGCAATGACCTCCGAGAGAATGGACACGGCAATTTCCTCCGGCGTGACGGCGCCGATGTTCAGACCGATGGGCGTGCAGATCTTCTGCAGTCTCGCCGCGTCATACCCCTCCTCCTGCAGCAGCCGCAGCAGCTCGCGCGTGCGGCGGCGGGAGCCGATCATGCCGAGATACGCGCTCTCCGGCAGTGCCAGCAGTGCGCGGAGGCAGTCGGCGTCGTGGCGGTGTCCGCGCGTGATGACGACCACATAGTCAAACGGCGTGACGCCGAGCGTCTGAATCCCGTTTTCAAAGCGGTCGCACAGCACCCGCGCCGCGGCCGGAAAGCGCTCGCTGTTGGCAAAGTCCGGGCGGTCATCCACAACGCAGACGGCAAAGCCGCACCGCGCGCCGATCGCACAGACGTGCAGGGCGATGTGTCCGCCGCCGAGCACGATCAGCCGCTCCTGCGGCAGAATCGGCTCGCGGATGGTGAGCGTTTCGCCTGCCTCCTCTGCCGTGACGCGCGCAAAGCTCCGCCCGTGCGTGTCGGTCACGGGCGTGACCGCGGCAAGACGCCGGGACATGTCCCCGCGCAGAGACCCGGAGACACAGGAGAGCGTGGTTTCGATCGAACAGAGTCGGTTTTCGGCAATGGCGCTGAGAATTTCCGCATAAATATTGTTCATCCAATCACCCTTTCAAATGACGACCTCGCGGCCGCAGAGCGCGTTGATCTGCTCCCGAAGCGCTTCAGCGCTGTGCTGCCGGCGCGCGTGCGCCTCTCTCGCCTCGTCGGTGAGGCACTTGGCTTCGCTCATTGCAAACCGCTCCGCGAGCGGGACGACCTGATCTTCCAGCACGCACTTGTCCGCGAGATATAAAACTGCACCCTCGTTCAAAATGGCGCCGTCGTGGTCGTGATGCTGCGCCACAGCATAGGCAGCATCGTCGTACCCCAGCTCATGCAGCCAGCGCGCGGCGGTTTTCGCGTGATCGGGCTCGGCGCGCGCGACGTCGTGCAGCAGCGCGGCGGCGGAGAGCAGATCGATATCCAGCGCGAGCGGGAGCGCTTCCGCAATGCGCCGCGCCTCTCTTTCCACCGCGCGGCAGTGCGCCTCGACGCCTGCCCCGGGCGCAGCGACCGTGAGCAGCAGGTCAGCCAGCCCCGGCGTGAGCGGCGTCTCCGGCACCATGCCGACGGCGTCCGGCTCGCCTAAAATCGTGAGCGAAGCATAGGGCAGGCGGACGCTGTAATCGCTCAGCAGCGAGCGGATGACGAAGCTGTGCGCCACGATGAGCACGTCCCCCGTCGTCTCCGTGAGTATTTGCTGCAGCGCCCGCTCGGCGCGCACTCTGACCGCCTCGGCGGTCTCGCCGTTCGGCATCGGGAGGGAGAGATCCTTACCGCGCGCGGTGTAAATCTCCGGCCAGCGGTGCTGAATTTCGGCAAAGTCCAGCCCGTCCCAGTCGCCGCAGTCGATCTCGCGCAGATCGTCGACCACGCGCGCCGCCGGGGAGAAAAAGCCCGCCGTCTCTGCGGCGCGTTTCAGCGGGCTCGTATAGACCGCCTCGAAGGAGAGATCCGCCATGCAGATCGCCGTGCGGCAGGCCTGCATGCGCCCGAGCGCGCCGAGGGGCAGATCCGTCCGCCCGAGGCAGGGCCGCGCGTCCAATGGGAAATCCGGCCGCGCATGGCGCAGAAGGCAAATGCGTCTCATTCCAGCACCCCCTGAAAATAATCGTCAAACAGCGCCTCCGCCTCGGCGCGCACAGCGGCGGTGTAATCGCCGTAGCGATCCAATAGCTGCTGTCCTGCCGGGGTGAGGCGGCTCTTGCCGCCGCCGGCGCCGCCCTGCGAGCGCTCCACGAGCGGGCGGCTGAGCTGCGATTCCAGTGTGCGGATGACGTTCCAGCCGCTGGAGTAGCTCAGCTGCATCCGCTGGCACGCCATGCGCACCGAGCCGGTCTCCTGCACGAGGGCGAGGAGCATGGCGGCGCGGGAATCGAAAAACGGCTTCTCCCGCGCGAGCGAGACGTGCACCACCGGGCGGATGAGCTGCTCGTTGTGATAGCGCAGGAGGTTCTGATAATCATCCGGCGTGTCCGCGTCGTGCAGGACGCCGGGGTCGGCGACCGGGATGCGCTCCATCATGACGCCGCAGCGCGAAAACGCGCCCTGCAGCCCGTTCTCCCCGGAGTCAGACAGAATCCCGTCGATGAGATCGGCGGAGATCATGGTCGGGTGGCCGGGCCTTCCCTCGCAGACCGGGCAGGCGAGCGGCGCGTCGGAGGCTAAGAGCGCGCGCACCGTCGCCGCCGTGAAGAGCGGAATGTCCACCGGCGTGAAGAGCACGCGGTCACACTTTCCGCGCAGATACTGAAGCCCGATGCAGGCGGAGTCGAACATCTGGGTCTCCTCATAGCGCTCGTTGCGCAGGAAGACGACCTCGCGCCCCGCGAGATGGCGCTCCAAGAGCTCCGCCTGATAGCCCGTGATGACGACGATGCGGGAGACGCCCGCCTGCTGAAACGTGGTGATCACGCGCTCGGCGATGCTCATCTCGCCGATGGTGAGCATGGGCTTAAAATTGCCCATGCGCGACGACATGCCCGCCGCCACGATCAGCGCGGCGGTCTCCGGACGATCCGAGCGGTTCGGCATGGCAATCCCTCCGTTTCCTTAATTTTCTTTAAGTATATACTGCACAGCGCGATTTGTAAAGAAATACTAGTCGCTTTCCTCGTTAAATGTGTGATAAACTGCAAATAAAGGAGGGAACGGCATGGAACTCTATGTTTACGGCACGGGCTGCGGCGCGGGAGAGCTCGCGCGCGAGGCGCTCGATCCGGCGCGCATTGCGGCCTTCGTGGAAGCGAGCCCGGCGCGGGAGACCTTTCTCGGGCGGCCGGTGATCTCCATTGAGGCACTCGCTGCGCGAACGGTCGATCTCCTGATCGTCACCTCTAAGGACGCGCCCGCCTTCCCGCTGCCGCCGGAGAAGGTGCTTTATCTCAAAAACCACATGGCGCTGCGCGACCGCAATGCTTCCTATGACGCGGCGCGCTCGGCCTTGGGCGACGCTTTTGTCGACCGGCTGCAGCGGCAGGAGGCGCTCGTGCGCGCGCCGCTCTGGGACGAAGGCTTGTTCGACGCCCCGGGCGACTGGGTGCGGCTGAAAACGCTCGAGGCGATCTGCCGCAGGCTCGAGCCCGTGCCCGGCGCGATGGCGGAGCTCGGCGTCTTTCGCGGGGAGTTCGCCGCCGCGATGAACGCGCTGCAGCCGGAGCGGACGCTCTATCTCTTTGACACGTTCGAAGGCTTCGATCCCAATGAGGCCGCGCCGGAGGGACTCGCCGCCGCGCATGAGAACGCCTCGGCAGACGCGGTGCTGCAGCGCCTGCCGCGCGCGGAAAAGGCCATCGTCCGCGCGGGTCTCTTTCCCGAAACCGCCGCGGGACTGGAGGCGGAGACCTTCGCCCTCGTCTCGCTCGATGCGGATCTCGAGGAGAGCACGCTCGCGGGGCTTCGCTGGTTCGCATCCCGCATGGAACCGGGCGGGTATCTCCTCCTGCACGACTGGAACCACCCCGGTCTCCCCGGCGTGCGCCGGGCGCTGGAGCGATATGAGGCGGAGAGAGGACGGCGTCTGCCCGCCGTGCCGCTCTGCGATATTACAGGGACGCTGATCATCCCGTTTTAGGAAGTGCGAAGTCGCAGGAGAAGGTGTGAATGGTCAGCGCGATCTGCGCGGGAGGGGCAAGCCCCTCCCCTACGTGCCGCGGTGCGAATTCGCCCGAGATTGGCAAACAATCTGCTGCATTCTGCCGGGACGTCGAGGACGCCGTCCCCTACGACGGGTTGCGGCGGAGCACCGTAGGGGCGGATATCATCCGCCCGCGCGGGACAGGATGGGACGATGTGCCTTTTTTCGGCGAATTCGCTTTTTCTTCATTTCTGCCATAGGGCGGTTCCTTGTGACCGCCATGACCAATTCGGAATATTCGGCGGCATCACCGGGTCACTGATCATCCCGTTCTGACAACGGACTGGCTGACAGATTAGGAACACATTTCCTTGGTTTTGTTGGATATATCTAAAAAGCAATTCGGTTTTTCTCCGAATTGCTTTTTATTGTAAGTTGATACAAAACGATGGAAGCGATTAAAATATAGAATAGAAGCAGTATCAGCAGAGGAGGTCTGCCTGTGGAGGACAAGGAGCTGTTTGAAATCACGGCGCGGAGCGTCATCGTGGAGGTCACGGACGAGCGGACCGGCGAGATCTTTCGCCGGGAGCTGCCGATCGACTTTTATGAAAACGCAAATCTGCTGCGCCTGAGCGGAGAGAATCTGGACGGGAGCACATCCCAGCTCGTCTTTTACTCCGCGCGCGGGCTCGAGCGCCTGCGCGATCTCACCGGCAAGGGCTTTGACCACGACCCCTGCGGCGGACACACGAAGGAACAAACACCAACGACATAAAAGGAGGACATGCTATGATTCGGAAAACACTGATCATCAACGGCGTGGAGCGCAAGCTCGTCATGGAACAGGACGAGACGCTCGCCACCGTGCTGCGCGAGCACCTGCTGCTCACCGGCTGCAAAATCGGCTGCGGCGAGGGTCACTGCGGCGCGTGCAACGTGATCATGAACGGCAAGGTCACGAAAAGCTGCGTCTATAAGATGAGCCGCGTGCCGGACGGCGCCGAGATCACGACGATCGAGGGCGTCGGGACCCTGAGCGACATGCACCCCCTGCAGGTGGCGTGGATGGCGCACGGCTGCGCCCAGTGCGGCTTCTGCACGCCGGGCTTCATCATCAGCGCGAAGGTCCTGCTCGAGCAGAACCCAAGCCCGACGAGAGAGGAAGTCCGCGACTGGTTCAACAAAACCCGCAACCTCTGCCGCTGCACGGGCTACAAGCCGCTCATCGACGCCGTCATGGATGCCGCCGCGGTGCTGCGCGGTGAGATGACGAAGGAGGATCTCGTCTTTAAGCCCACGGGCGACAGCATCAAGGGCACGAAGTACATCCGCCCCTCCGCCGCCCAGAAGGTCACCGGCACCTGGGACTTCGGCGCGGACGATGCGCTGAAGATGCCGGAGAACACCCTCCGCCTCGCGCTGACGCAGGCGAAGGTCT
>CAMJHX010000046.1 GCA_946405655.1 uncultured Clostridia bacterium | reverse complement strand
AGGAGTGAGGAGTTATCACGCGGCTGAGCTGCAGCTTCTTCAACTCCTAACTCCTAATTCCTAACTCCTAACTCCTAACTCGAACCACATCTTTCCCAAAGGAAGGAGCATTTCAAATGCGTTACGATATTGCCATCATCGGCACCGGACCTGCGGGGCTTTCCGCCGCGATCACGGCGAAGATCCGCAACAAGTCTGTTCTGCTCATCGGGAACAGGGACTTAAGCCCCAAGGTCACGAAGGCGCATGCCATCCAGAACTATCTCGGCCTGCCGAATATTCCCGGCGCCGACCTCGGCGCGGCGTTTCAGGCGAGCATCGATTCCGTCGGCGTCACGGTGACGGAGGATAAGATCACCGCCGCCTACAACCTCGGCGACTACTACGGTCTGCAGGGCGCGGAGACGATCTATGAGGCGAGCACGCTCATCCTCGCCACCGGCATGATCCCCGGCAAGCTTCTGCCCGGCGAGGAGGCGCTCCTCGGCCGCGGCGTGAGCTACTGCGCCACGTGCGACGCCGCGCTCTACCGCGGCAAGACCGTCGCCGTCATCGGCTACAGCGCCAAGGAGGAGCACGAGGCCGCGTTCCTCTCTGAGATCGCAGCCTGCGTCAGCTATTTCCCGATGTATAAGGACGTCGAGTCTCTTCCGGAGCGCGTGCGCGTCATCCGCGAAAAGCCCGTCGAGATCCGGCAGGAAAACGGTCTGCGTCAGGTCGTCACGGCGGAGAACCGGTACGGGTTTGACGGCGTCTTCATCCTGCGCGACAGCATCTCGCCCGGCCAGCTCGTGCCCGGACTCGAGATCGAAAGCAACCACGTCAAGGTCGACCGCACCATGGCCACGAACCTCCCCGGCTGCTTCGCCTGCGGCGACGTCGTCGGCCTGCCGTATCAGTATATCAAGTCGGCAGGAGAGGGGAATGTAGCAGCGCTGAGCGCGGCGGCGTACCTGGATAAGAAGAAAAGAGAAGCGTAATTTCTGTAAGTTAGGAGTGAGGAGTTAGGAGTGAGGAGTGAAGGAATTTCAACTCGCCGCGAAGCGGCACAACAACTCCTAACTCCTAACTTCTAACTCCTCACTGTTTGAAAAAGGAAGAAGGATTGGATATGGACGTAGCATTGGATCCCCTGCGGCTGGAAAACCAGCTTTGTTTTCCGCTCTATGCCGCCTCGCGGAAGATCGTCAATCTCTATACCCCGTATTTTAAGCCCCTCGGCATCACCTATACGCAGTACATCGTCCTCATGGTCCTCTGGGCGCAGGACGGCGTCAGCGTGCGCGAGCTCGGCGAGCGGCTGTATCTCGACAGCGGCACGCTCACGCCGCTGCTGAAGAAGATGGAGACCGCCGGTCTCGTGCGCCGCGAGCGCGCGAAGGAGGACGAGCGCGTCACGCGCATCTATCTCACCGAGGCGGGGCGCGCGCTGCACGAAAAATGTCTCGAGATCCCCGTGCATCTCGGCCGCAGTCTCAGCGCGTTCTCCCCGGAGGAGGCCAAAACGCTGTATGATCTGCTCTACCGGCTTCTGGACACAGAGCCGCAGTGCATTGTGATGGAGGAGAAGAAATGAATCGCGATCGGATCATCATCAGAACCAGTATCATCGGCATTCTCGCCAATGCCTTTCTCGCCGCGTTCAAGGCGTTCGTCGGCGTCGTCACCGGCTCCATCGCCGTCACGCTCGACGCGGTCAACAATTTGAGCGACGCGCTTTCCAGCGTCATCACCATCCTCGGCACCAAGCTCGCCGGCAAGCGCCCGGACAAAAAACACCCCTTCGGCCACGGCCGCGTGGAATATCTCACGGCGGCGCTCATCAGCGTCATCGTGCTCTATGCCGGCGTCACGTCCCTTGTCGAGTCCGTCAAGAAGATCATCCACCCCGAGACGCCGGAATACACCACCATCTCCCTTGTCATCATCGCCGTCGCCGTCGTGGTGAAGATTGTCCTCGGCCGCTATGTCAAGGGCGTGGGCGAGAAGGTCAAGTCCGACTCCCTCGTTGCCTCCGGCCAGGACGCGACGCTCGACTCCGTCATCTCTGCCTCCACCCTCGTCGCTGCGGTCATCTTCCTGCTCTCCGGCCTCTCGCTCGAGGCATGGCTCGGCGCGGTCATCTCCCTCATCATCATCAAATCCGGCGTCGAGATGCTCTCCGACACGCTCTCCCAGATCCTCGGCCGCCGCGCCGATTCGGAGCTCGCCAAGAGCGTCAAGGACTCCGTCCTCTCGTTCGACGAGGTGCATGGGGCGTATGACCTCGTCCTCCACAACTACGGCCCGGATTATTACATCGGCTCGGTCCACGTCGAGGTGGACGATACCCTCACCGCCGAGCAGCTCGATCCGCTCGAGCGCGCCATCGCGCAGAAGGTCTATCAGGACAACGGCGTCATCCTCACGGGCGTCGGCATCTACGCCAAGAACACGAAGGACGACGAGGCCGCCCGCCTGCACGATGAGATCCGCCGCGTCGTCATGGCGCGCGACTACGTCCTGCAGATGCACGGCTTCTACCTCAACGAGGCGGAGAAGACCATCCAGTTTGACGTCGTGCTCGATTTCGAGGCCCCGGACGAAATGGCGCTCTATGCTGAGATCGTCAAGGACGTCCAGGCCCTCGTCCCGGATTACAAGCTCGTCATCACGCCCGACAAGGACATCACGGACTGAAAAACAGAAGATCGAAAAAAGGTCGACGAAAAGTCGACCTTTTTCTTGTATTTTGCCGTTCGGCATGGTATAGTCGAATACAGGAGGCGAGAATATGGACGAAAAACGCAAGGAAATCGAAAAACAGTATCAGAAGCGGACGCGGCCTCTGATGCTGCTGATGCTCCCGCTCGATCTCGTGGCGCTGTTTCTTTTGGCTTACGGCGCGCGCATCCACCGTCAGGGCGAAAGCCCGCTGCTGCAGTTTTTGGGCTATCTGCTTCTCATCTCGATCGGCGTGGCGTGGTTTGTGGTCATGCGCCGTGCCGCCCGCCTGCGGCAGGAGGCGCTCGATGCGCTCGAGCGCGAATATGCCGCGAACCCCGACGCGGATGAGGAGCGCATTCACATCCCGGGCGAGGCGGGTTCCTCGTCCCTGCTCGTCATGGGCTATCCGTCCGATACGATCTATCAATTGATCTCCGGGCCGGGCGAATATCACTTCGTGAAGCTCGGCTGGAGCGGCCTGAACGCCGCAAGCTATGAAAAGATGCTCCCGCCCGGTCTGGATGACGCGGCGATCCGCGCGCGGATGGAGAAGGGACTCTCGGTGCCGAAGTCGGAGGTGGAGGCGATCGACCTCACGATGAAGCACTGCGTCTCCACGCAGCTGCCGAACGACGGCATCTTCACGCTCCATTCCGGCGGCAAAAAGCGCAAGTTCATCGTGCTCCGTCCCGACGAGCCCGCCACGCCCGAGGCAATGCGCGCCTTCTTCGCGGACGTCTCCGGCAGGCTCACGGTGGACACCGCCCGCTATGAGCAGAACGAGGCCCTCCGCGAGGAGATCCGGGAGGTCGCGGAGGATCCGGAGCTGGCGCCGGATCCCGCCAAAGCGAAGAAGCTCCGCGTTCTCACCTATGTGCTCTGCGTGCTGCCGTTTCTGAATTTCGCGGTCTGGCGCTTTCTCGATGTACCGTATCGGCCGTTTGCGGCGCTGCAGGTGATTCTGGCATTGATCCCGACGCTGCTGGGCATCGCGCTGCCGCGGTATTTCTCGCTCAACAAGTTTTTGAAGCTGAATGACCACGATCCGGACGCCCGCCCCGGCACGGTGGATCTGTCCATTCCGATCATGGCTTCCATGTTCCCGCTGCTGATCGGCGCGCTTGTGGACTTCAATATCGTGAAGTGGACGCCGCTCATCATCGGCGTTGTGGTGTTCAGCCTGCTCGCGGCCTTCCTGCTCACGCGCAACGGAAAGGGCATCCGCAAGGTCTGGCTGGTGCGGCTGATGCTCGCGTTTCTGTTTATGATGTTCTCCGCCGGAATCATTCTGGAGACCAACTTCCTCCTCGATCGCAGTGAGCCCACGGCGGAGCGGCTCGCGATCTCGGATATGCACGTCTCCTCCGGCCGTACCACGTCCTATGTGCTCGAGTTTGAAAAGGGCGGGGAGACCCTCTCGCTCGACGTGGAGCCCGAGCTCTATGACCGCGTCGAGCCCGGCGACACCGTCTATGTCGTCACCAATCACGGCGCCTTCGGCATCGAATACGCCACGGTCTGGACGGTCGACGAGTGGAATTACCGCGATTGACGAAAGGAGCGATCCCATGTCATTCTTTGAAGCCGTCAAAACCGTGCTCTCCAAATACGCCGTCTTCTCCGGCCGCGCGCGGCGGAAGGAGTATTGGTATTTCTTCCTGTTCAACGTCATCGCGGGCTTCATCGTCGGCTTTCTCGGCGGGGCTATGCAGAAGCCGAAGGCCATGACTGCGCTCAGCATCGCCTTTACACTGGCGTTTCTCCTGCCGTCGATCGCCGTCGCCGTGCGCCGTCTGCACGACACCGGGCGCTCCGGCTGGTGGTATCTGCTGAGCGTCCCGGGCATCGCGCTCTCGCAGGCGGCAAACCGGATGCTCTCGCCGGAAAACATGATCACGCCGATGGCGATGGCGCTCGTCTCGCTCGCGTTCACCGTTCCCGTGTTCATCTGGCTCTGCAGAGACAGCCAGCCCGGGGCCAATCGCTTCGGCGAAAACCCGAAGGGCGTGCTTGGCACGGAGGTCACGCAGCGCTTTCTGCAGATGGCCGCGGCGCATGAGCCGCCGTATGTGTTCCTCGACCCGGCCATGACGACGCTCGATCCCACCGTGACCGCCGCCATGCAGCGCGTCTTCCCGGGCTGTGACAGCGCGGCGCGGCTCGACGCGGTGCTCGCATCAAACCCGCAGCCGGAGCTGCAAAGCGTCGATGCGGACACGCTCCTCATCCTGCTCAAATACGCCGCCGTCTGCGACCCGGCAGCAGGCCTGCCCCGGATCCAGACGCTGAACCAGGCGATCCTCAAAGAGCTCGCACAGCGCGGGATTTAACACCGCACTGAAACAGACGCCGTAGGGGAGGGGCTTGCCCCTCCCGGCGCTTCGGCGTGAATTACGAATGAAGAAAGGCGAATCCGCAGAGTGTACATTCTGCGAATTCGCCTTCAATGTTTCTTTTCGGTTGTCTGTTCCGCACGGGAGGGGCAAGCCCCTCCCCTGCGTTCATTCGGAAGATGGTTTCGCTTTATTCGCTCTTCCACAGCCCATGCAGGTTGCAGTACGCATACGCCGCCACGACCTCGTCGCCCTCGAGCAGGGCGAACTGCACCTCGGGCTTGTCCTCAGCCGTCAGCTCCTTGCGCTGGTTGCCGAACTTGGTCTGCAGGGCGACCCACTTGATCAGGTGCGCCTCGGTCATCGGGTGCTCCACGCTGCTGACCTTCACGGTCACGACATTGCCGTCCACGGAGACGACGGGGACATGCTTCTCCACCGCGGCGTCCACGGTGTTGGGCTCGAGGACCTCCATGGCCTTGCCGCAGCAGTGCACGGGACCGCAGTTTTCCTCGACGGCGGCGACGATCGTGCCGCAGGCAGAACATTTGTAGAACTTCATTTGCTTTGCTCCTTTCTGTTATTCACTCATTAAATGCTTAACTCTCTCCGGGTCCAGATCCAGCTCCTCGGGCCTAAACCGCGGACAGACGTTTTCCTTTGTTGCGATGACGGAGGCGGCCAGGCGCGTGCCGATCACGCAGCTCTCGCGGAGCGTTTTGCCGTAGGTCAGCCCGATGGCGACGCCGGCAAAGAAGCTGTCGCCCGCGCCGGTGGTGTCGATCACGTCGACCTTCCATGCCGGGCAGACGCCGACCTCTCCGTCGATCTCGGCGTAGACCGCGCCCGCGCCGCCCATCGTGACGATCATGCGGCGGATCTGCGCCTGCCGGATGCGGCGCTGCAGCACAAACTGAAACTCCTCCGGCTCATAGCGTTCGTATTCCTCCGAGAACAGCAGCCCCGCCTCCTGCACGTTGCACACGATGCAGGCCACGCGCTGCAGCAGATCGCGCCGCTCCATGGCGATGGACATGTTGGAGACCACGGCGTAAATGTCCTTCCGGTGCCGATCCGCGAGATCGAAGATCTGCTTTAAGAGCGGCACCTCCATGTCGATCTCCACGACGATGCTGTCCGCGTTCGCGAAGATCTCGTCCCCGCGCTCCCAGAGCAGCTCGCCGATCGCCTCGAGCGCCGGGCGGCGGGAGATGGAGGCAACCACGTCGCCCTGATTGTCAAACACCGCGAGCCAGGTCCCGAGCCCGTCGTCCGTGCGGAGAATGTAGTCCGTGTTCACATGGTGGCGCTTCAGCTTCTCCAGCACGTCGGTGCTCGTGCCGCTCTCATCGAGCACGGTCACGAACGTCGGGCGCAGCTCCACGTTCGCAATGTCCTCCGCCACGTTTCGCGCCACGCCGCCGTGCACCTGCCGCACGCGGCCGGCGTTGCGCCCCGCGGGGATGAACTGCGTGTCCGGATAGCCCTTGATGTCCACGAAGGTGGACCCGAAAACAACGATTCCCATATCGATATCCTTTTCTTTCTTTTACATCAGCGGGGCGATGAATTTTAAGAGCGTTCCCGCCGCCTTGTAGCCGAAGGACGTTTTTTTGATCGTTTCAAACGTCACGGGGCGGCAGAGCGCGAGCGTGGCCTGAAAGTCCTGCTCGATGCGCGGGATGCAGCTGCACTGATACAGATACGCCGCGCACTCAAAGTGGTGGTAGAGACTGCGGTAGTCAAAGTTGATCGTGCCGACGACGGCCTTCTCCTCGTCCGAAACGCAGACCTTCGCGTGCACAAAGCCGGGCGTGTATTCGAAAATCTGCACGCCCGCCTCGGTCAGCGAGCGGTAGTGCGTCTTGGCGAGGGAATAGGCGGCCTTCTTGTCCGGGATGCCGGGCAGGATGAGCTTCACGTCTACGCCGCGCTGGGCGGCGAATTTCAGCGCCGTTTCCATTTCGCCGTCAAGGATCAGATACGGCGTCATGATGTGCACATAGTCCGTCGCGCGGTAGAGCACGTCGATATACACCGTCTCGCCCACACGGTAGCCGTCGAGCGGGCAGTCGCCGTAGGGCAGCACAAAGCCGGACGGTGTTTCACTCGGCACGGCGGGCAGACTCAAATACGGCTCGAACTGCGGCTCCGGCTCGTCAATGTTCCACATCTGCAGAAACAGCAGCAGGAAGCTCATCGCGGCGCCGCCGCGCAGCATGATCGCCGCGTCCTTCCAGTGGCCGAAGCGCTCCACGCGGTTGATGTATTCGTCCGCGAGATTCACGCCGCCCGTGAAGGCGACCTTCCCGTCCACGACGAGGATCTTGCGGTGGTCGCGGTAGTTGTAGTGCGAGGAGACGAGCGGCATGATCGGCGCGAATTTCTTGGCTTTGATGCCGTGCTGCCGGAGCCTCTCGCAGTAGTCCGTGGGCAGCTGGCTGAGTTCGCACATGCCGTCATACATCACGCGCACGTCCACGCCCGCCTTGGCCTTCTCAATGAGAATGTCGAGCACGCGCCCCCACATATAGCCCTCCTCGATGATGAAGTATTCGAGGAAGATGAAGGCCTCCGCCTCGCGCAAAGCCTGCAGCATGGCCTCAAACTTCTCCTCGCCGGAGGGGAAGTAGGTCACGTCCGTGTCGTCATAGATCGGGAAGCTGCCGCTGCGGTTGAGGTATTTTGCCAGATCGTCCATGCCCGAGCCGCCGAGCTCCAGCCGGTCATACACCGTCGGGTCCTGCGGCAGCGCATCCGTCGTCTGCTGCACGAGAGCCTCCACGCGCATGCGGCTCGAGCGGTGGCCGAAATTCATCTGTGTGAAGAACAGAAACGCCGCGCCCGGCAGCGGCAGAATCGCGATGATGAACATCCACGTGAGCTTCGCCGAGGCGTCCATGTCGTTGTTGAAGAGGTAGATGATCATCACGAGCGAAAACAGCCCCTGCACCGCCGCCAGCTGCGGCACATATTCCAGCAGCCAGTTGAACGCGCCGAAGAGGATCGCAACCTGCAAAATCAGCAGCAGCGCAATCACGAAGAACCGGCTGAACACCAGGTGCAGCAGGCCCTTCTTCATAGGCTTGGCCAATCTTGTAACGATTTCGCTGTTATCCATAGACGCCGATTAATCTCCGTCCGTCACCACGGTGGTGATGTTGTCCTGCTGCGCGCAGAAATAGCACAGGCGGGTGCGTCCGGCGGCGACGGCCTGCTCCACAGTGCCGACGGTGAGCGTCTCGCTCTGGTTCAGGCTGGAGCAGTCCTCGTGCGTGTGATAGACCTTGCCGAAGGGCGCCCAGTAGACCTGCTCGTCGCCCAGCGCTTCCACGGCGGCGTCCAGCTGCTCGGCAGAGACGGGGTTGAAGTCATATCCGCTCAGCCCCCCGATCAGCAGGGCGATCACGGCCACGACCGTGCAGATCGCCTTGGTCTTCTTGTCGAGATCCTTGTTTGCGAGCATGAGGATCACGAGCGGCACGAACGCCACGACGCAGACGATCACGCCCATGTTGTTCCACAGCCAGAACTTGGTGGGGTTTGCCTCGCTCGCGGGGTCGATGTGGTTGGCCTTCTTCCAGAGCTGCGAGCCGATGATCACGCACGCGAGATCGAGCACCAGCAGCAGAATCAGCTGCCACATCATGGGCAGGAAGGTCATGTGGATCTTGCCGAAGAGCACCAGCACCGCCAGAACCTCAAAGAGGATGGCCGCGGCCCAGAGGCAGACTGCGCCGATGCGCAGCGCCTTCGGATTGCCGAGCTCCTT